>NZ_JAKRNB010000017.1:0-47637 GCF_022347395.1 Corynebacterium sp. ACRPF | reverse complement strand
ACGAAGCTGCTCGCGCACCGTCCGTAGCTCGCCCGGCCGAGGGCGCATTCACATCCCCATTCGCTATGCGCTGGGGCACCTTCCACAAGGGCATCGACATCGCCAACTCTCCCGGCACCCCAATCCTTGCCGTCATGGACGGCACCGTCATCGACTCCGGCCCAGCTTCCGGCTTTGGCCAGTGGATCCGCATCATGCACGATGACGGCACCATGACCGTCTACGGCCACATGCAGACCCTTGACGTTGCCGTGGGCGAGCACGTCCACGCCGGCCAGAAGATCGCTGGCATGGGCTCGATGGGCTTTTCCACCGGCTCCCACCTCCACTTCGAAGTTCACCCGAACGGTGGCGAGGCAATCGATCCGCAACCTTGGCTGGCTGAGCGCGGCATCGATATCTAAAGAGCCGCACACCGACTACCTTCTTGTTGAGCGCTGCAGAGAACTTCTCTGCAGCGCTTTGTCATGCCCACAGATACTCTCCCGTCACCTAGTGCACTCGCCCGGAAGATAGGATTGCATCAACTGCGCTCCAGACCGCCCCAAGGGCGCACTACACCGCGCTTGGCGCCGCCTGAGTACTCCGCTGCCACTAGCGAACACAGCACCAGCTAGACCCTCACCACGACCCCATAAAGGCGCCAGAAGCACATTCAGGCAAGTCCAGTGCGCAGACTTGTCGCAGGTGAGTGGATATTTTTAGCTTGCAGCCGCCGATACCGCACGAGACGGCAGCCCCAAGCCTTGGGCGCCACCCCCAAGGTCCACCCCCAGACCCTAAACCAGTACTTTACAGACGCCACTCCAATCACATTGGTAACACGCGCAACAAGCTGGCATGTTCGAATAATTTCGAATTATTTCCACCTCTACCAGCGTTTTTTAAGATTGCGCGGGCCGTTCGGGCGGGCTAACTTTTAACTCGTTGCCACAAGCGATTTCGGACGCAAGCATTTCAGCTTTCGGCGTGTCGCGGTTGGCAGTTGCAAGACGCCGCCCTCACTAGGGCACAAGCGTCCCGAGACCATGCACAGCCATGAAAAGGACTTAAGATATGAAGCGCATGAACCGCGCACGCAAGAACGTGGCGCTGAGCATCGTTACACTCGGCACCGTACTTGCTACCGGCACCACCGCTTTTGCTGCAGAGCCAGTGGCTAGCGTGGACGTATCGGACGGCTCCTCCGAGCCCACCGCTACCAATGTAGATAACGCCGGAGTGGTCGACGCCCTTGTTGGCCTAGCCACCACCTCGGTTGGCCTGCTCAACGGCGAGGCTACCCCGCAGGTAGATGGAAACGAATCCGGCGGAGTAAATATCGTCTTGGATCCTGGATCTGTACCGGGATTGAAGGAAGCATTCGCTCCACAGGGAAATCACTCCGGACTCACCACGAAGCGCGGCAAGGACTCCGCGGGCAATACCGTGGTCTTTCCTACCTCCGGCACACTTACTTCTGGCTTTGGCCAGCGTTGGGGCACGATGCACAACGGAATCGACGTAGCTAACCCGGTGGGCACCCCGATTCACGCGGTTATGGACGGCACCGTCATCAACTCCGGCCCAGCGCAGGGCTTTGGCAACTGGATCCGCATCCAGCACGATGACGGAACCATCTCCGTCTACGGCCACATGCCGGCAGACCAGCTCAAGGTAAATGTGGGCGAGCGCGTGACCGCGGGGCAGGAAATCGCCGGCATTGGCAACGAGGGCCACTCCACTGGCCCGCACCTCCACTTTGAGATTCACCCAGGCGGAGGCGCCCCCGTTGACCCAGTTTCCTGGTTCAACGAGCGCGGCATTTCGGTCTAAAGCTTTTCCATCGGCACTCCGCCGATGAGCATCAGCCGGACCTTACCGGAAGAACCAAAGTCCACGGTGACCGTGGCGCGCTTGCCGGAGCCGGACGTCTCAATGACAGTTCCGAGCCCGTACTTAGCGTGATTGACGCGGTCACCCACGGCTAGGTTGAGGTTATTGTTCTTAGGCATCGAGGTCGCCGCCGGCTTGCTGGTGCGCTGCGATGGGGAAGACGCAGCGCGCCCTGCACCGCGCGCCCCAGACCTGGAACCACCACTGCCCCACCCGGACCAATCGCGGCCGTAGGAGCGACCATATTGGTAGTCGTCCTCGCCCCACGCTCCGGTCAGGGAGCTATCGGAGTCTTCGCGCCGCCAGTTGATGAGGTCTTCTGGGACCTCGCCGAGGAAGCGGCTGGCGGGATTAGTCACCGGATTGCCCCACGCCGAGCGCAAAATGGCGCGGGTAAGATACAACTGCTCGCGAGCGCGGGTAATACCTACATAGGCGAGGCGGCGTTCCTCGCTTAATTCCTTCGGGTCACCCAGTGAGCGCATATGCGGGAATTGGCCATCCTCCCAGCCGGTCAAAAAGACCACGGGGAACTCAAGGCCCTTTGCGGTGTGCAAAGTCATCATGGTGACCACACCAGTCTCGGAATCAGGGATCTGGTCAGCATCAGCCACCAGCGATACCTTTTCCAGGAATGTCTGCAGCGAACCGGGCGAGGCTTCGCCCTCCTCTACTAGCTCAGAGGGGTCCACTGCATCCGCACCGGATGCAGCAAGCTGGTTGGCCGCCTCCGAGGTGAATTCGCGCGCCACCGATACCAACTCGTTGAGGTTATCTAGACGCGCGCCATCTTGCGGATCGTTGGAGTTTTCCAATTCCGCCTTGTATCCCGTGGCATCCAAAATGGCGGAAAGCAACTCGCCCAAATCCGGTTGGCCGGTAACCTCATCGCGCATGGACGGGATCTGATTACGGATACCCTCCATCATGTCGTTGAATTTGGTGACTGCGTTAATCGCCCGGGTGCCAAGGCCAGGGACGTCGCCCCGGGGGACATCGGCAAGCGCCTTGCCAAAACTAATGCCGTGGTTTTCCGCATGGAGGGCAATATGCCCCTGCGCCTTGTCACCAATGGCACGCTTGGGCACGTTGATGATGCGGCGCAGACTTACCGTATCGTCCGGGTTATCCAAGATGCGCAGGTAGGCCACCATGTCGCGGATTTCGCGCCGCTCATAAAAGCGCGTGCCACCCACCACCTTGTACGGAATTCCGGAGCGAATGAAGATATCTTCCAGCGCACGGGAGGCGTTGTTGGTGCGGTACATGACCGCGATATCGGAATAGCTGCGGCCCCTATCCGCCAAGGAGTCGATTTCAGAGGCGATGAAGCGCGCCTCGTCGTGCTCATTATCGGCAACGTAGCCTACGATCTGCTCGCCCTCACCGTGG
Organism: Corynebacterium sp. ACRPF; assembly: GCF_022347395.1. Lineage (NCBI taxonomy): Bacteria > Bacillati > Actinomycetota > Actinomycetes > Mycobacteriales > Corynebacteriaceae > Corynebacterium > Corynebacterium sp. ACRPF. The sequence goes on along the minus strand of NZ_JAKRNB010000017.1, from coordinate 44,370 downwards.
GCGGTCCACAGGTTCTTTTCGCGGCGGTTCTCATTCTTGGCAATCACGGCATTGGCCGCGTTGAGAATGGTCTGCGTGGAGCGATAGTTCTGCTCCAGCAAGATGGTGTGCGCCTGCGGGTAGTCGCGCTCGAATTCCTGAATATTGCGGATGGTGGCCCCGCGGAAGGCATAAATGGACTGATCGGAATCGCCCACGACGCATAGCGCCGGCGCATCCGGACCGAGCTCTCCCCTGCCTACGAGCGCGGCAACTAGGGCGTATTGGGCGTGGTTGGTGTCCTGGTACTCGTCGATAAGCACGTGCTTAAAGCGCCGGCGATAGAAATCCACCACCTGCTGGTGCTGGGTGAAAATCCGCACCACCTCACCGATGAGATCATCAAAGTCCACGGCATTGGCCGCGCGCAGGCGGCGCTGGTATTCGGCATAGACCTGGGCCACGGTGGTCTCAAATGGATTCTTGGTCTGCTGCGCCTTCTCCAGCGCGGATTCGGGGCCGATGAGCTCGTTTTTGTGGTTAGAAATCTGATTGGCCAGCACGCGCGGGGTGTACTTCTTCAGATCCAGCTGCATGTCCTTGGCAATCATGGACAATAGCCGGCGGGCATCATCGCCATCGTAAATGGTGAAATTGGTATTAAGACCCGGCACCAGCTGCGCATTTTGGCGCAGGATGCGCACACAGATGGAGTGGAAGGTAGATACCCACATGCGCTCGGCCACGGGGCCTACTAGCCCGCCCACGCGCTCCTTCATTTCCGCAGCGGCCTTATTAGTAAAGGTAATGGCGAGGATCTCCCACGGATTTACCCCGCGATGGCGCATGAGATAGGCAATGCGGCGGGTAAGCACGGCGGTCTTGCCGGAACCGGCGCCGGCCACGATGAGCAGCGGGCTGCCCGAGTGGGTAACGGCCTCCAGCTGCTGTGGGTTGAGGCCCTCGGTCAAGGCATCGGGGGATTCGGATTGCGGGCTCGCTTCACGCGGTGCGCCGAAGCCGCCAAAGGGGCTAGGGTTCGAGGCACCGTCGGTGGACGGGGAAGGGCTAAAAGGAGAGTTTTCGTTCATAATGCCTTCCAACCTACTAGCCCCACCGGACACGCCCCGTATCCGCCGTGCGAGCTGCTATTTCCTTTTGCGCGGGCGGGTGGCACAATATGGTCTTATGACCGCAGAAGATAACAAGGACATCGTCGATAACGGCCTGGACATCCGCACGCCTTCGGGCACGGATGATCCCCTATCTGATGCGGAGATCCAACAGTATCGCGAAGAAATCAACCGCATGGACCGCATCATCTTGGATGCCGCTAAACGCCGCACGGAAGTCTCCCAGGCCATTGGCCGCACCCGCATGAACTCCGGCGGCACCCGCCTGGTCCACACCCGCGAGATCGCCATTTTGAATCAGTTCCGCGATGAACTCGGTGAGGAAGGACCCACCATCGCCTCGGCGCTGCTGCGCATGGGCCGCGGCCGGCTGGGTTAGCCGAATAATTACTGGCCAGCCGATACTATGCAGTACCCTGAATTAGCATGAATGCAGTTCTCGTCGCCGTCATTGTCATGCTCGTGCTCGCCCTCCTGCGCGTGCATGTGGTGGTAGCGCTCTTCCTAGGCGCCATCGTCGGCGGGCTCCTGTCGGGCATGGGGCTTGATGCCACCATGGTCGCCTTCCAAGACGGCTTGGGCGGCGGCGCCAAGATTGCCCTAAGCTATGCCCTCTTGGGCGCTTTTGCCATGGGCGTGGCCTCGGCCGGGCTGCCACAGGTCCTGGCTAACTTCCTCATCCGCAGGCTCGGCGGCAGCGGCGAAGCAGACCCTAAGACCGCCCTGGCCACCAAATGGATGCTCATCCTCGGGCTCATCGCCATGTCCGTGATGAGCCAGAACCTCATCCCAGTCCACATTGCCTTCATTCCGCTCATCATCCCGCCGCTACTTACGGTGATGAATAAGCTGCGCCTGGACCGCCGGCTGATTACTACCTGCCTGACCTTCGGCCTTATCACCACCTACATGTTCATTCCGGTGGGCTTCGGCTCCATTTACTTGAACGATATCCTGCTCTTTAATATCCAGCAGGCGGGGCTTGATACCTCCGATATCAATATCATGCAGGTCATGGGCGTGCCGGCGCTCGGTATGCTGGCCGGCCTACTCATCGCTATCTTCTTTAGCTACCGCAAGCCGCGCGACTATGAGAACCTGCCCATCACGGCTGAGGAGCACCAGGAAACCCCTTCCGCCTATAAGGTGTGGGTTTCCGTCGTGGCCATCATTGCCACCTTTGCGGTGCAGATCGTCATGCAGGCGCTCGACTTCGAATCCGATGGCCTCATGGTCGGCGCGCTGACCGGCCTGGGTATTTTGCTGCTTACCGGCGCGGTGGACTGGAAGCACGCGGACGATGTCTTTACCAATGGCATGAAGATGATGGCGCTCATCGGCTTCATTATGATCACCGCCCAGGGCTTTGCCTCGGTTATGACGGCCACCGATGAGGTCGGCCCGCTAGTCGATGCCACTGCCAACCTCTTTGGCACCAATAAGGTCCTCTCCGCCGGCGCGATGCTGGTGGTAGGCCTCGTGGTCACCATGGGCATCGGCTCGTCCTTTTCCACCCTGCCCATTATTTCCGTTATCTATGTGCCGCTGTGCATGTCGCTGGGCTTTAGCCCCGCGGCCACCGTGGCGCTTATTGGCACCGCAGGCGCGCTTGGCGACGCCGGCTCTCCCGCCTCCGATTCCACCCTCGGCCCTACCGCGGGCTTGGGCGCGGATGGCCAGCACGACCACATCCGTGACTCGGTTATTCCCACCTTTATTCACTTCAATATTCCGCTGCTTATCGCTGGCTGGGCAGGCGCGCTCATCCTCTAGAAGGCCCCGACGCGGTTGCCCTTTCTGGACTACGGTGGGAGGGGTACATGTTGCCAATGCGCTAGTTGCCAGAAAGGCCTACCACCATGGATATCACCGCATCTGCCCAGTGGAGCGAGCTCGCGAAGGTATATGAGGATAAAAGGGACCTCAACCTCCGCGAGCTTTTTGCCGCCGATGCAGACCGCGCCCGCAACTTCACCTTCGACGCCGCCGGTTTGCACGTCGATCTGTCGAAGAACCTGATCGACGGGGACATCGTCAAGCAGCTGGTTGAGGTAGCCAAGGCCGCCGACCTTGAGGCCCGCCGCGATGCCATGTTCGCCGGCGAGCGCATCAATAACACCGAGGATCGCGCCGTGCTGCATACCGCGCTGCGCATCCCGGCCGAAGATGACTTGAGCGTTGATGGCCAGGATGTTGCCGCCGATGTCCACGAGGTCTTGGGCCGCATGCGTGATTTTGCCACCGCGCTGCGCTCCGGCGCCTGGCTGGGGCATACCGGCCACACCATCAAAAAGGTGGTCAACATCGGCATCGGCGGCTCCGACCTTGGTCCGGCCATGGCGGCCAAGGCACTGCGTTCCTATGAGGTCGCCGGCATCTCTGCCGAGTTCGTCTCCAACGTGGACCCGGCCGATATGGCCGCCACGCTCGATGGCCTCGATGCAGAATCCACCCTGTTTATCATCGCCTCCAAGACCTTTACCACCCAGGAGACGCTAACCAATGCACACGCGGCGCGCCGCTGGCTCATCGAGCAATTCGATGGTGATGAATCCGCCGTGGCCAAGCACTTCGTCGCCGTGTCCACCAATGCGGAGAAGGTAGCCGAGTTCGGCATCGATACCGAGAACATGTTCCCATTCTGGAACTGGGTCGGCGGCCGCTACTCCGTGGATTGCGCCATCGGCCTGTCCCTCATGTGCACCATCGGCCCGATGGACTTCATGCGCTTCCTCGAGGGCTTCCACGCCATGGACGAGCACTTCCGCACCGCGCCACTGGAAGAAAACGTCCCAGCGCTCATGGGCCTCCTCGGTGTGTGGTACACCAACTTCTTCGGCGCCCAGACCCACGCCGTGCTGCCCTACTCGCAGGACCTCGGCCGCTTCCCGGCCTACCTGCAGCAGTTGACCATGGAATCCAACGGTAAGTCCGTGCGCCGCGATGGCACCGCGGTTACCGCCCCGTCCACTGGTGAAATCTACTGGGGCGAGCCGGGCACCAATGGCCAGCACGCCTTCTTCCAGCTCATGCACCAGGGCACCCGCCTCATCCCGGCGGACTTCATCGGCTTTGCTCGCCCGAAGCAGGACTTCCCCACCGCCGACGGCTCCGGCTCCATGCATGACCTGCTCATGGGCAACTTCTTTGCCCAGACCAAGGTGCTGGCCTTTGGCAAGACCGCAGAGGAAATCGCGGCCGAAGGCGTAGACGAGGCCGTCGTGCCGCACAAGGTCATGCCGGGCAACCGCCCGACCACCACCATCCTGGCCGAGGAGCTGACCCCTGCCGTGCTCGGCGCACTCATCGCCCTCTACGAGCACATCGTATTCACCCAGGGCGTTATCTGGGATATCAACTCCTTTGACCAGTGGGGCGTGGAGCTCGGCAAGCAGCAGGCCAATGACCTGGCCCCGGCCGTCTCCGGCGCTGAGGCCGCCGATTCCGGCGACCAGTCCACCGATGAGCTCATCGGTTGGTACCGCTCCAACCGCTAATGGCCCACTTTTAGCCGCGTTATCCCCGCCCAACCACTCGGCGGAGCGGATAACGCGGCCGCTTTTTGGCCTCGCTTGCCACACGGCTATGTAAAACAAGCACGTTCCGCCCAAAATCAGCGCGAAATCGGGCGAAACGTGCTTGTTTTGTCAGCGGAATGTGGTTTAGAGCTTGACCATCGGCTCCCAACCGAATGGGATATGGTCAGAGTCCACAATCTTGCGGCCGAACGGGAAGCAGGTAACCGGGATCATCTTCAGGTTGGCCAGGGCTGCCGGGATGCCCACGATGGTCACTACCTGTGCCGCCGCGGTGGTGACGTGGCCAATGGCCAGCCACAGGCCGGCGACCACGAACCAGACGACGTTGGAGAAGGTGGACATGGAGCCACTCCCCTTTACCGGCTGCACCACCGAGCGGCCGAATGGCCACAGGGCGAAATTAGCCATGCGGAACGACGCCACGCCCGCTGGAATGGTGACGATAAAGATGCAGGCGATAATGCCAAAGAGGAAGTAGGCCAAGGCTAGGAGGAACCCGCCGGTGATGAACCAAATGATATTGAGAAGGGTACGCATAGCCCCCACCCTAGCGGCCTACGCCGAGCGGTGAAGCGGCTGGCAATGCGGGCACCACCAGATGATGCGCTCGAGTTCGCCTTCGTCGCCGCCCAAGTCCACACCGCCGAGCGCGCCCTTGGTAATGAACGTGCCGCAGCGGCGGCAGCGCTTGCGATTGCGGCCGAAGACATAGGTGGTCTCCCCGGCGCGGCGCACACCGGTGGTCACGCGCACCGGGGAGGTGCGGTTAGCCCACATGATGCGCCGGGAAATATCGAGGATGCGGGCGGTATCGACCTCGGCTACTGGAGTGGCGGGATGCACGCCGGCGAGGAAACAAGCCTCGGCGCGGTATTCATTGCCGATGCCTGCAACGACCTTCTGATCGAGCAATGCCGCGCCGATGGCGCGCTGCGGCCGGGAGTTGAGCCGGCGCAGGGCTTCCTCGCGGTCCCAGTGGGGGTCGAGGATATCCGGACCGAGGTGCGCGATGCGCTGGTGGTAGTGGTCGGCGGGATAGATGTCCACGAAGCCTAGCTGGTGGCCGACGACCTCGATATCGCGCGGGGAGTTGGCCAGCTGCAGTACGATGCGGGCGGTATGCCCAGGCTTGCGCCAGCGATCGCCTGCGTAGTGGATGGCCCAGGTGCCCTCCATCTTGAGGTGGGTGTGCACGATGGTCTGGTCGAATTGCATGAACAGGTGCTTGCCGTAGGGCCAGACGCGCTCGCACACCATGCCGTCGAGGTGAACGGTGGCGTAGCGCGGCACGCGCACGGAACAGCCGGTGACCTCGCGGCCGGCCATAAACTGCAGGCGGTTGGATAGCTGCAGGACGGAATCGCCTTCGGGCATAACACCTCCTGTGGATCTTTAGCGGCGGTACCCGCCGCGCGGGTGGAAACCACCATTATTGCGCGGAGCGGGCGGAGGATCATCAAAGCTGAGTTCTTCGATGGCATCGGCGGCCCGGCGGCCTGCCCGCGGGGTGCGGGGAGCGGCGGCGCGAGCGGAGATGCGCACGCCCTTCGGCGTAATCCCGGCGCCGGCGTCGCGCAGGTGGGCCGCCACATCGGTTTTGTGGATGGGGCTGCCATTGCACTTTTCGACGACCAACGGGGACAACACTCCCCTTGCCACCATGTCCGTGAGCGCAGAGACCAAGCGGGGATAGACCTCAGCCGGGTCGATGCCATCGGGCAGCGATTCGATAAAGGTGGTGAGGGTTTTGCCGCCGCGGGTGAGGTGGGCGATGGGCAGGCCGTCGATAAGCACCACCAGCGCACCGGCCGAACGGGTGGGGCCGCCGGTGGCCTTGCCGTCGGCGTCGTCGCGCTGCGGCCAGGGCAGGGCCGCGCCGTAGGGATTAGCAGGGTCGCAGGCGGCGAGGACATAAGTCTCGGGCTCGGTGGTGCCAGAGGGCCAGCCGGTCACGTCCGGGGAATCGGCCAGCCCACGCAAGCGGTCGATGATGGCGGGCGTGGAAAATTGGGCGGCGCCCAGCCCATCGATGACGTAGCCGCGCATGGCCTTGCCGGATTCCTCGAAGCCGGAGAGCACCTTATAGGCCAGCGCGAAACCGCCGAGCACGTCCTCGGCCACGACGGAGCCGCGGGTGAGCACGCCGTAGCGGTCGAGCCAGGCCTCGCCGTGGGCGACGGAGCGGGAAGTGGCATCGGTGGCGGCAGGGACGGCGAGCGACCACCGGCCCATGACATCGGGCGGGGTCCCGGCGCCCGCGGCGTTCTGCGCTTGGGCGAAGGAGGTGCGCCCCATGCGCAGGCGGGAGCGGGTAGGCCGGCGCTTCGAGCGGTGCGCGGTGCGGCCTGAGCGCGAGCCGCCGGATGACAGCCGGGTGCGGATCGGCGCGAAGGAATCGGGGCTTACCAGGCCCATCTCCACTAACCCCCAGAGGGCCTCGCGGGTCTCCTCGGTGGTGCCGGGGGCCTCGGCGGCGATATCGGCAAAGAGGAAGCCACCGCCGCGGCCGAGGACGTCGAGGATGGCGCGCTGCAGCAAGCTGACCCCCTCGGCATCGGTTTCCGGGGCGAGTTGGGCGGCATAGTCCGAGGGCAGCAGCATGATCCAGGGGTCGGCCGCACCGGCCTTGCCGGCGCCTAGGATGAGCACCTCGCCATTGGAGGTGAGCTCATCGAGCATGGTGGGCGAATAATCGCCCACGCGGGCGGGCAGGATGAGCGATTCCCACGCGGAGGCGGGCAGGCGCACCCCGGCGAGCTGCTCGATGACGGAAAAGACGCCATCCGCCCCGCGCAGCGCGGGGCGCTTTCCGGCCGGGGCGATGCTATGCCACTCCGGCAAGAAGCGGGCGAAGGTAGCGCCCGAGACCGGCTCGGTGGCCGCCCTAGCTGCGGCGAGCGAGCGCGAACGAATCGTCTTCAGCACCGCGGCGGCGCAATACTCCTGCTCCTCCACTCCCTGGCGGTAGCGGCCTTCTACCACCCCATCGAGCGCGCCGAGGACGGTGTGCGCGGCGGAGACCGAAATGCCGAAGGCCTCGGTGAGATCGCGCAGCACAAACGGACCGCGGGTGCGCGCCCAGCGCGAGACCAGCTGTGGCAGGGCATCGGAAATGGTGGCCACTTGGGCGGGGATGCCGGGAGGGATGGGGATGCCCAGGGCGTCGCGAAGCAGGGGTGCATCCTGCGCTTGGGCTAGGTGCTCGCGGCCGCCAATGCGCACGCGCATAATCCGGGTGCCCAGCTGGTCCAGGGCGGAGAGAGGAACGTCGGTGTGCTCGCCCAGCTCGTCCACGGGAATCGGACCGAGCACGCGCAGCACGTCCGCCACCTCTTCGGTGGTGCGTGCCCGGCGCGAGGGATCGGTGCGTTGGAGCTGGGCGTGGACCTCGGCGATGATCTCCGGATCGAGCAGCTCGCGCAGCTCTACCGTGCCGAGCAGCTTGGCCAAAAGCGCTGGGTCGAGGGCCAAGGCGGCCGCGCGCTTTTCCGCCAGCGGGGAATCGCCCTCGTACATAAACGCGCCTGTGTAGTTAAACAGCAGCGAGGAGGCGAAAGGCGAAGGCTGCTCGGTGGTGACCTCCGCGATGCGGATGCGGCGGTGGCCCAGCTCCCGCATGACCTCCGTGAGCGCAGGAACATCGTAGACGTCCTGCACGCACTCGCGCACCGTCTCCAAGATGATGGGAAAGGACGGGTACTTGCGGGCAACGTCCAAAAGCTGCTCGGCGCGCTGGCGCTGCTGCCACAGCGGCGCGCGCTTGCCTGGATTGCGCCGAGGCAATAACAACGCACGCGCCGCGCACTCGCGGAAACGGGAGGCAAAGAGCGCGGAATTGCCCACTTGCTCGGCCACGATATCGGCGATCTCATCGGCGTCGAAGTCAAAGATGGATCCATCGGGCTCGGATTCTGCCTCCGGCAGGCGCAGCACGATGCCGTCATCGCCGGCCACGGCCTGCGGATCCATGCCGGTGCGCTCGCCTACCCTGGCCCCCACCGCCAACACCCACGCGGAGTTGACCGGCCGGCCAAACGGAGTATGCAGTACCACGCGCCAATCGCCCAACTCATCGCGGAAGCGCTCGAGCACCAAAGTCTTTTCATCCGGGATGACACCAGTGGCCTCGTTCTGCTCCTGCAGATAGGCCACGATATTGGAGCGCGCATTATCATCGGCATCCGCAATGATCTCCGGCGAGGAAAAGACCTCGCGGCGATACTCACCTAGCGCCTTGCCCAACTCATAGGGGCGGCCCGCGCCATCGCCATTCCAAAATGGCAGGCGCCCGGTATGCCCCGGCGCGGGCGTGACCAATACCTGGTCGCGCGTGATGTCTTCGATGCGCCAACTGGTAGCACCCAAGGTGAACACATCGCCCACCCGGGACTCATAAACCATCTCCTCATCCAGCTCGCCCACCCGGCGCGGAGCGCCACCGGAGCCCTCGCCCGAGCCGGTATAGAGGAATACTCCGAACATGCCCCTATCCGGAATCGTGCCACCGCTGGTCACGGCCACGCGCTGGGCGCCAGGCCGCGCAGTCATCACTCCCGTCACGCGGTCATAGACCACGCGGGGCTTGAGCTCGGCAAAATCCGTGGACGGGTACACGCCGCTGACCAAGTCCAGCACGGAGTCATAGACTTCGCGCGCCAGATCGCGGTAAGGCCAGGCCCGGCGGACCATCTCGTACCACCCATCGGCATCGAGCCCATCGTCCCCGGCCGCGGCCACGGCCGCCACCGTCTGCTGCGCCAGCACGTCCAACGGGTTGCGCGGGGTATGCATCTCTTCAATGAGCCCGGCGCGCATGCGCGCTACCGTCAGCGTGGACTGCACCAGATCCGCGCGGTGCTTGGGGTAAAAGGAGCCGTGAGAAACCGCGCCCACAAAGTGCCCGGCGCGGCCAACTCGCTGCAGGCCGGAGGCCACGGAGGGCGGCGATTCCACCTGCACCACCAGCTCCACTGCACCCATATCGATGCCCAGCTCCAGCGAGCTCGTGGCCACCACGGCCTTGAGCGTGCCCTCTTTCAGCATCGTCTCGGTCATGGCGCGCTCGTCCTTGGATACCGAGCCGTGGTGGGCGCGGGCGATGACGGCTGGGGCCTTGCCGGCGACGTCGACCTGCTTCATCAGTTGGGCTGGGTCGCGGCGGGTCTCCGGCGAGAGCGATTCCGGATCGTGTTCGGCCGCATAGAGCTCATTGAGCCGGCTGGTCAGCCGCTCGGCGGTGCGGCGGGAATTGACAAATACCAACGTGGAGCGGTGCGCCATGATCTCCGCATAGAGGTCATCCTCTATATACGGCCAGATGGACTTGGCCGTGGGCAGCGCGGATTCATCCACGGAAGGCGCGCTAATCCCGATGGCATCATCCACGGTCATCTCCCCGATGGTGGAGCCCTGCTCCGGCGTGGGGAGATCGGACATATCCTCCACGGGCACGTGCACGTCCAGCTGCCACTTCTTTTCCGCGGCTGGGGCCACGATCTCTACCGGCCGGTTGCCACCCAAGAAATTCGATACCGCAGACAGCGGCCGCACGGTGGCGGAAAGACCGATGCGCTGGAAGTCCCCCGCCACCTGCTGCAGGCGCTCCAAGGTCAGCGCTAGGTGCACGCCACGCTTGGTGCCGGCCAAGGCGTGGATCTCATCGATAATGACGGTATCCACCGTCTTCAAAATCCCCGCCGCCTTGGAGGTCAGCATCAGATAGGCCGACTCCGGGGTGGTGATCAAGATATCCGGCGGCTTGCGCACCTGCCGCGCACGCTCAGCAGACGGCGTATCGCCCGAGCGCACGCCTACCGATATATCCGGCACGTCCAGCCCTAGGTTCTCCGCGGTGCGCGCAATACCGGTCAGCGGGGCGCGCAGGTTATTTTCCACGTCCACGCCCAGCGCCTTGAGCGGCGAGATATACAGCACCTTCACCCCGGCGGCGGATCCAGCAGTCCCTGAGCCCACCGGCAGCGCCAGCTGGCCTTCGCGCTCGACCAAATTATTCAGCGCCCACAAGAACGCGGCGAGCGTCTTACCGGAGCCGGTAGGGGCGACTACGAGGGCGTGCTCGCCGCGGGAAATCTTCTCCCAGGCCTGCGCCTGCACGGCAGTGGGGGCGGCAAATACATCCCGAAACCACTGCGCTACTTGGGGCCGGAAGCGGTCGAGGATGTTTTCTGGCATGCCCACACTCTAGTCCGCGTTGTAATGTGGGCACCATGACCGTCGAGATTTCTGATTCCCGCCTGACCAATTCCCTCGCCCAGGGCTGCGGTGAGATCCTTAAGGGTGTGCGCAACGGGGGCCTGCTACGGGGCCTTTCGCTTGGCGACGCCGGCGATGAGGCCGCCCAAGAATGGATCGCCCGCGTCCTCGAGCAGCACCGTCCCCAGGACGGCATGCTCTCTGAGGAAGCCTCCGATGACCTGGCCCGTTTAAAGAAGGACCGCGTGTGGATCGTGGACCCGCTCGACGGCACCAAAGAATTTGCCACCGGCCGCCAGGACTGGGCCGTGCACATTGCCCTAGTAGAAAACGGTATCCCCATCCACGCGGCGGTGGGCCTGCCGGACAAGGGCGTAACCTTCAAATCCTCGGACGTACGCGCGGTCACCGGCCCGCTGTCCAAGAAGTTCGTCATCTCCCGCAACCGCCCGCCCAAGGTAGCTAGCTACATTGCGGAAAAGATGGGCTATGAAACCGTAGGCGTCGGCTCCGCGGGTGCTAAGGCCATGCACGTGCTGCTCGGTGATTATGACGGTTATATCCACGCCGGCGGCCAGTACGAGTGGGATCAGGCCGCCCCAGTGGGAGTCGCCCAAGCCTCCGGCCTGCACTGCTGCCGCCTCGATGGCTCCGAGATTCGCTTCAATAATGAGGACACCTTCATCCCGGATATCCTCATCTGCCGCCCCGAGCTCAAGGATGAAATCTTAGAGCACGCCCAGGCCTTTGCCGAGGAGAACGGCGGCTTCTAAACTAGTGCCCATGATTGAGACCCCGTATGAGGATCTGCTGAAGAAGGTCCTAGAGACCGGCACCCCCAAAGGCGATCGCACCGGCACCGGCACGCGCTCCATCTTTGGCGCGCAGCTGCGTTATAACCTGGCCGAGTCCTTCCCGCTGCTGACCACCAAGAAGGTCTATTTCCATGCGGTGCTGGGCGAGCTTTTGTGGTTCCTCAAGGGCGAGTCCAATATCAAGTTCCTGCAGGACAACAAGGTCCGCATCTGGAATGAGTGGGCGGATGATAACGGCGAGCTAGGCCCGGTCTACGGCGTGCAATGGCGCTCCTGGCCCACCCCGGACGGCCAACACATTGACCAGATCCAGCAGGCGCTCGACACTCTGAAGAATAACCCGGATTCTCGCCGCAATCTGGTCTCTGCATGGAACGTCGCGGAGCTAGATAAGATGGCGCTGATGCCCTGCCACCTGCTCTTCCAGCTCTACGTGGCCGATGGCACCTTGTCCATGCAGGTCTACCAGCGCTCGGCCGATATGTTCCTCGGCGTGCCCTTTAATATCGCCTCCTACGCGGCGCTGACCCACATGTTTGCCCAGCAAGCCGGCCTCAAGGTGGGCGAGCTCATCTGGACTGGCGGCGATTGCCATATCTATAACGACCACGTGGAGCAGGTCAAAGAGCAGCTTTCCCGCGAGCCGCGCCCCTACCCGCAGCTCAACCTCCACAAGGCGGAGGACATGTTCTCCTATGACTTCGCCGATTTTGAGATTGAAGGCTACGACCCCCACCCCACCATCAAGGCGCAGGTGTCCGTTTAATGTTGGGCGCAATCTGGGCGCAGTCTTTGGACGGCATCATTGGCGATGGCGAGCAGATGCCCTGGCACGTGCCGGAGGATCTCAAGCACTTTAAGGACGTAACCATGGGCGCGCCTGTCATCATGGGCCGCAAGACCTGGGAGTCCCTCAACCCCAAGTTCCGCCCACTTCCCGGCCGCGAAAACTACGTGCTCTCCTCCCGCACCCCCGGCCAGTGGTCCGCCGGCGCCCAGGTGCTCACCGCAATGCCCTCGCTTTCCGACGCCTGGGTTATCGGCGGCGGCCAAATCTACACCGCCACCTTGGACCAGGTGGACCGCATTGAGGTCACCCTCATGGGCGTTAATATCGGTAGCACCTACGGCGATAAATCGATCTACGCCCCGGCCATCCCTGATGAGTTTGGGCTTGCCCACAGCACCGACTGGCTCACCTCCGCCAAGGGCCACCTGGCCCTGCCAGATAAAGAGGCCAGCGATCTCCCCATCAAGTACCGCTTTTTAACCTACGACCGAAAGGATGCAGCCTAATGACTGTACAAACCCCCGAAACCACCGCTGACGTCACCATTTTCTACGCGGACTGGTGCCCTTTCTGCGCCAAGCTCATCAAGAACCTGGACCGCACCGAAACCCCGTACGCGCTTGTCGACGTCGAGGGCGACAACACCGACGACATCAACGCCTGGATTGAATCCGTCAACGACGGCAACCGCATCATCCCCACCGTCCTCTACTCCGACGGCACCCACGAGACCAACCCGCCAGCCTCCTCCGTGCGCAATAAACAGAAGGAATTGGCCGAAAGCTAACCCAGCCCCAGCCATTTCGGGGCGCTCCTGCCCCACTGCTATGATTAGCCAAGTTGCACACGCAACCCCGCCCCAGTAGCTCAGGGGATAGAGCACGGCTCTCCTAAAGCCGGTGTCGGTGGTTCGAATCCACTCTGGGGCACCATGTGAAGTCTCGAGACATCGTTCCTATGGTGTCTCGAGACTTTTGCTTTTGAATGGCCGGAGTGGCAAGAATTTCGTAGTATGGGCCCATGAAACTGCTTCTTGCCTCATTCCTGCACCCTGACTTAGGCAACTACATTTCGGGCCGTGTGCTATACATCGATGATGCCGCTTCAGAAATGCGCGATGCACCATTTGCGCAAGCAGAACGGAAAGCAATTGGAGAAGCAGCAGAGACTTTAGTTCCTCTCACCCTGTCACAAACAAAATCAAACGATCTTCAATATGAGATTGCGTCAGCCAACTGTATTTATGTCGCGAGCGGCGAGGTGTTCCACCTTCTTAATGCACTGAGATCAACGGGTGCCGATCGTCTGCTAACTGATGCGGTAAAACAAGGAAAGCTTTATGCTGGAAGTTCTGCAGGAGCGATTATTGCCGGCCCGTCAATTGAGCCGGCATCAATCATGGACGATCCCAAAACTGCACCGCAGCTCACCGACTACACTGGGCTAAACCTCACTCCACATGTCATTGTTCCCCATGCACAAGGAACAACCGGACCATATTCAATAGAGATCATCAGTAAGACTGTCCAGACCTACGGACGAGAATGGAATCTGCTTCTCCTGAGAGATGGGCAAGCCCTCCTTGTGGATGACGAAAAGTCGATTCTCATTTAATCTGCGATGACAAACACGCCAAGCCGACCAGGAAAGTTCAGTTTCCGCCTCAACTACCAGCACTTTCCTTGTGACCGAGCAGTTCCCTTAAAAATACTATGTAGGGACCATGGCGTTCATTTGTTGTGGTGAGCTCCCAGCTCGCAGAGCCGACGTCGTGGCGCTTTGAGACAGTCTCACTCATTGTTGTTCACCTGCTGCCTGGGACTTAGCTTCTTGGCTCTCGCTGATGGCATTGCCCAGCGCTGCGATGAATGCGATTAGACCCACCGTGATGAGGATGTGTCCAAGACCAGCGATACCAGAGATCATTGCAGACGATTCCTCTCCCAGTACGGTCAGGCATCCGTGCCAGATCATGACGCCGACGTTGGCGACCACGCCGACGTTATAGAGTCAGAACAACGCATTGAACTGACCGCGGCGGCGCGACAGACCAAAGACCTTCTCCAATACCAAGAAGATAAGGCTCATCATGAAACCGAGCGCTAGCAAGTGAGTGTGCGCCACGCTTAGCTGAGTGAACTCAGCCGCGGGGAAATCATTAGCCCGCGTGAATTCTCGATAGAACACGCCAACGCCCAAGCCCAACACGAGGTAGAAAATAGATGCCCTAACAAAGCTTTCATGGTCATTTTCCTCCCCCACCGCTGGCACGGCCGGATTAGCGATGAATCAATTACTCTAAGGACTTATCTTTCTATGTCTGGCCCGATTTTGAATCACAGGGCTGGTTGAAGCTGCAATCAACCAATCGGTTGACTGTTTGGCCCATTAGATAAAGAGGGGGCCGACCCTCGTTAGGGATTCCATCGATAACCACCGCATCCTCCGAACACCCGCTCAAGGAGCCTAAAAATTTACTGCACGTTTACATCGATCCCAAGTTTTCTTAACTTCAGTGCAGTTAGATTAATGTTCCTGATCACTACTCTCTCTGGAGGAACTCCCACGATGAAGTCGAAGCACACTTCTCTCTCTGCCATAGCCCTTGCTTCAACCGTCCTTCTTACTTCGTGCGGTGAGCCTGCGTCCAACCAAGAAGATTCACAGGCGACCAGCGATTCAACCTCCATTACCGTCTATACTTCCGAACCAGAAGAAAAGGTCGATGAGATCAATGCGGCCTTCAATGAGGAATACCCCGATATCGAGGTCAATGTATACCGCGCTGGTACCGGTGATTTGAACGCCCGCATCTCTTCAGAGAAGCAATCTGGCGACATTGAAGCGGATGTTTTCTGGGCGGCCGATGCACCTACCTTTGAAAATTACGCCGAGGATGGTGACCTCATCGAGCTTGCCGATGTCGATTCCGATGACATCATCGACGAAGCCAAGGACGACGAAAATTTTTATGTTGGCACGCGCATTATCCCTACGGTAATTGCTTATAACACCGACGAAATTGCAGAAGGCGATACCCCGACCTCGTGGGCGGATCTCACCGATCCGAAGTACAAGGACAAACTCGTCTTGCCTAACCCAGCAGTCTCCGGTGCAGCGGCATTCAACGCCTCTGCGTGGAAGAATAATTCAGACCTCGGAGAAGCGTGGATCGAAGATCTGGGCAAGAATTCCCCGATGATCGCAGAGTCCAATGGCCCTACCTCCCAAGAAATCGCCTCTGGTTCCAAGCCCGTGGGCGTGGTCGTCGATTACCTAGTCCGCGACCTCGCGGATAAGGGATCCCCAGTTGCCCTCGCCTACCCCACCGAAGGATCACCGTATATTTCTGAGCCCGCGGGCGTATTCAAAGACTCCAAGGCACAAGAAGCAGCACAAAAATACATCAACTTCCTGCTTTCAAAGAAGGCACAAGAAATCGCCGTCGAGCAGTCGTACCTCCCGGTGCGTGAGGACGTGGGAACCCCAGCGGACACCCCTGAACTCACAGACATTGAGCTCATGGACCAGGACTTGGGGAAAATCACCAAGGATAAAGACGCCGCCGTCGAGGTATTCCAAAAGGCAGTGTCTTCCTAGTTCTTGGTGGCCCACTTGTTGAAAAATCCCTCCATATCCGCGCTACGCATTGGCATGTGGCTGATTGCCATTGGCCTGTTCATCGCGCCTTTGGCCCTTGTTGTCTCCCTTGCACTGGGCGGAAACCAAATTCCTATCCTGCTAGAGCAAGGGCTCGGCATCGCCACATGGAATTCGCTATTTACCACGGCGCTTTCGGCTCTCGCTGCCGTCATCATCGGCACCGTTATTGCCATCGCGCTAGACCGCACAGATATCTACGGCTCTTCGGTACTGCGCCTATTCTTGCTTTCGCCCCTCTTGGTTCCGCCATTTATCGGAGCGATCGCCTGGATTCAACTCTTCGGCCCGAATCAGGGTTTGAATAAGCTCTTTGAGTTCGAATTATGGAATATCTACGGCGCAGACGGGGTCATTGCGCTGATGACTATCCATTCTTTTCCCACGGCATACGTCATAATTTCTTCAAACTTGCGCTCCATCTCCCCCGATTTTGAGCTAGCTGCCCGAGTATCTGGCGCGTCCGTGATGACAGTTCTGCGCACGGTCACCCTTCCGCTCCTGCGCCCCGCGCTATTGTCCGCGTTCACTCTCACAGCAATTGCTAATCTGGCTGATTTCGGGATTCCCGCCATTATTGGCTCGCCTGCTCGGTTCGAAACGCTCGCGACGATGATTTACCGGTTCATTGACTCCGGCACCGTATCCAACCCCTTACAAGTGGTCTCGACCATCGGCGTTGTCCTCTTATTTTTGGGAATTGGCGCAGTCATCATGGACTATCTCACCTCCCTGAAAAACTCGTCTTCTACACATGACTCCGGAAGTCCGGCGCGCTTTGCACTGCATTCGGCGCGCTGGCCGGTCACGATCATCATGTGGGTATGCGGACTCGCCATTTCCATTGGCCCGATCCTCGGTTTGGCCTACCGCGCATTGCTGCCAGCCCCTGGGGTTCCATTTACTCTTGAAACCATTTCGCTGGCGAACTTTAGCGCTGCTTTATCCAACCCGCGCGTTATCGACGGCCTAACCAATTCCGCGTTTTTGTCCATCACCGCAGCGATAATCTGCGGGATTCTCGGCTGGGTCATCGGAATTTTAGTGACTCGGACCCAGGCGCGGGGAAATACTCTTTTAACACTTTCTGCGCTGCTACCGAGCGCGCTGCCTGGGCTCATCATCGGCGTCGCCTGGCTGATCGCAGGGCGCTATACCGGGCTGTATAACAGCATTTGGATAATCCTTATCGCCTACGTCTGTGCTTTTACCGCACTCGTTGTCCAATCCGTGCGTGCACCGCTCATTAGCACCCCGGTCACCGTGGAAGAAGCAGCGCGTATTTCTGGTGCCACACCGCTTAAGGCGCTATTTACTACCACCGGCGCGATGACCATTCCGGCGGCAATCTCCGGCGCGGTGCTGGTCGCGGTGACCGCGATTCGAGAACTTACTATTTCCGTACTTCTCGTCGCCCCCGGAACCACAACACTGGGTGTCCAAGTATTCAACCTGCAACAGGCAGGAAATTATAACCAGGCATCAGCACTTGCCCTGCTCTTCGCGCTGCTGGGCATCATTGCCCTCGCACTGACTATCCGCGCTCCTAAGGTAAGGACATAATAATGGCGAAAATTGCAGCTTCCCACCTCACGGTCACTTTTCCAGATGGAACCACCGGCCTGCGCGATATCAACCTCTCCATCGAACCCGGAGAACTCATTGCACTCGTTGGCCCGTCAGGCTCCGGTAAAACCACGCTTTTGCGCACCATCGCTGGTTTTATTTCCCCGTCGTCAGGTGAGCTTTACATAGATGGCCGGCAGATGACTGCTATTCCTCCCGAGAAACGCGGCATCGGCATGGTTTTCCAACAGCACGCGATCTGGCCGCACATGTCTGTTAAGAACAATGTTGGCTACCCGTTGCGCCAGGCGAAAGTAGCAAAGCCCGAGCGCGAAGAGCGCATTTCTGAGACTCTAGCTCTAGTGGGCCTGCCAGGATTCGAGGACCGTAATCCGGACAGCCTTTCTGGCGGGCAGCGCCAGCGCGTTGCCCTAGCCCGGGCGATCGTCGCTAATCCCAAGGTTTTGTTACTAGATGAAGCTCTTTCAGCCCTCGATGAACCATTGCGCGATAATTTGCGCCGCGAGCTGGTAGCCCTGGCACAAAAGCAACGCCTAACCACGGTGCACGTCACCCACGATCGCGCCGAGGCGCTGGCAATCGCAGATAGAGTCGTGGTTCTAGACGGCGGCGAAATCCAACAAATTGCTACCCCACAACAGCTGCTGGAAAATCCCGCAAGCCCGCTGGTCGCGGAATTTATTGCGGATGCCACGATTGTCCAGGCCGTTATTTCAGGAGACCGTGTCGAGTGCCCCGCCCTTGGCATTTCTTGGCCATTGAGTAAAGTCTCCGTGCGGGGCGAAGGCACTAAGGCCGCCATCTTGCCGCACCACGCAACAATCGTGGAAGAAAACCATCCAGGCGCCACGGTTCCAGCGGTAGTTGACTCCGCCATTTTCGAAGACGGGCACTACTCCGTTACCGCCTCCCATGGATCTGGAGCCAGATTCCGCACCACCTCGGACGAAAAGCCTTCGATCGGACAATCGGTGCGCATCCGCTTCGCACCGCCCTTGGTTTTTTAGATCACCATCCCGCAGGAACTATGACCAGCTCAGGGATTGCAGAGTGCCGCAATTTTCCGCAACGGTTGCACCCGCCGTCTTAAACATAAAGTTTTAAACCAATGCCGACCACAGCCGACACGGGCCGCCGGTTATCGCAAGCATCTTTATCACCACGCCTCCGGAGAGCAGTGCCGTATACATTCCGAGCCCCCCTTTTAAGTTCTAAGCCATAGGTAAGAGCACTATGCAGTATTCCAATGACTTTAGCGGCGTAGAAACTTCGGCACACTGCGCCATCAATGCGGATGACGCCAGCATCACACCCGGCTGCCAGGAAAGACTTGTTATCGTTGGTGGAGTACCTACTCGCGACCGTAGCTGGATGCACCGCGGTGGACCTAGACGTCGTAACGTCCCGGCACGCGGAGCCGGAAACTTTTGATGTGCACGTAGAGGGTGACCGCGTAAGCGAAGATGGAGCGTCGCGTCTGTCGGAGGTGCGCGTGGGATTCGATCTATCGTTCCCGGATACGGCGGAGGGCAACCAAGCGCGCAAGCTGGTGGACAACCTGATTCGCATCTCCCACGAGAAGGACTGCACGGTATCGCGCACGGTTGAGAACCCCACGCGGGTGGAGTTCAGCAACGACTCGAAATAGCTCCCCGGTGTAAATCTGCGACATGCGGTTTCGCTTCGGAAATAATTCCAGACCTCTTGCTATGGTGCAGTTGTTAACTACTGTGACAAATGTGATTACTGCAGGAGCTCAACATGTCACCATCTTTCTCCCGTCGCGGCCTGTTTAAGGCTGGCGCTCTCGCCCTGACCGCAGGTGCTATCGGCGCTGCCGCACCGAGTGCAGCGGCGCTCGGACCGGTGCGCGGCACCATCATTGATTTCTCCGCCGGCGTACCTTCCCCGCAGGCAATTAAGAATGCCGGTCATATGGGTGCGATTCGCTACGTCTCTGACAAGCGCCCCGGCGCCGCCTGGATGACCGGCAAGCCCGTAACTCTCAAGGAGACTAAGGCCAATGCGGCAGCGGGTCTGCCCACTGCGTCGGTCTACCAATTCGGCCGTGCGGAAACCGCCGATTGGAAGCAAGGCGCAGCAGGTGCGGCAGTACACGCTCCGAAGGCAATTGCGCTGCACAAGAAGGCAGGCGGCCCCACCAATCGCCCGATCTACATCGCGATCGACGATAACCCCACCCGCGAGCAGTACACCCGCCAGATCCGCCCCTACCTGCAGGCATTCTCCAAGACGCTGGAGCTGGCCGGCTACCAGACGGGCATCTACGGCAATTACAACACCATTGAATGGGCGATCCAGGATGGCATCGGCAAGTACTTCTGGATGCATGACTGGGGATCCAACGGCAAGATTCACCCGCGCACCACTATCCACCAGCTGCCACACGGCAAGCAGCAGACGATTGGCGGCGTCATCGTTGACGTCAATGAGGTCTACGCCGAAGACTGGGGCCAGTGGACGCCAGGCAAGTCCGCGGCTCCTGCACCGGCAAAGAAGCCGACCGCTAAGAAACCACAACCTAAGCCGCAGCCGCAGCCGCAGACCAAGGCCCCGAGCAATGGCTCGTCGGACCTGGTCAATCAGCTGAGCTCGCAGCTGCAGAGCACGCACCCGGAGTTACCAGAGCTGCCGCAGGTCACCGCCAATGGCGTGAGCTTTAATGGCAAGACGTTGAGCAACGATCAGATTCGCCAGCTAGCAAAGATCGTCGCAGAGACGGTCTCTAAGGCGCGGTAGTACTACTTCTTAGAGGGCTCGGAGGTTTTCTCCGAGCCCTTCTTTTTGTCTGCGGACTTCTTTTTGGACGTGGTGGATTCGCTGGTGGGCTCCTTGGACGAGGACTTTTTCTCCTTGTCCTTCTTGCTCGAGGAGGTGGTAGAAGTCTCCGAGGTGGAGGTCTCAATCGGTGGGACGTCCTCGCCGTCTTTGTACTTGAGGAAGCGCTCGGTGGCCTTGCCCAGATTCTTACCCGTCACCTCGTCCTTGACGTAGTCGGTGAGGTCATCGGATGAGCCGGTGATGGAGGCGGCGGCGACGAAGTTCTCGCCAAAGGAGACCGAGGAGTTAATGGACTTGTCATTGGACCAGCCCCACTTGCTGCCCACCACGTTGGAGAGCTTGGCGGTGCCGTAATCCTGGCGGTAGCCATCCTCAGAGATGGGATCGGCATGCGCCATGGCTACAAGCACTGGGTGGGTTTCATCGCGGTCGATGAGCTGCGAGATGAAGCTGGCGACGTCATACGTGGAGGTTTGCGAGTAGCCCCACTGCTCGCCGGCCTTGGTGGATTCGAGATTGAATTCATCCGCAATCGTGTCGATGGAATCCGGGTACTTGTCAAAGAGGTCTTCGGCGGACTTATCAGAGGAGCTAGCGATCATATCCAGCGCCTCGTATTTATCCTCGTACTCGCCCTTTTCCATCACGTAGGTGGCGATATAGAGCTTGATGAGGCTTAGCGCCGGGCGGGCTTCGTGCTCCGAGGCAGAGCCCATGTGCATGCCATCGTGCAGGCGGATATAGGTAATTGAATGCCCCTCATCGCCCTCGAGGAACTCATTGGTTTCCGGTGGGACGTCGCGGTTGGTGTCTGTTGCTTTTAAGGGGGCGTCGGCAAGCGCATCGCTTTCGCGCTCGCTATTGCTGCACGCGGTGGTGGTCAAGGCGAGCATGCATACGGCCAAAGCGGCACCAGCCTTAACTGATGCCGCCTTGCGGGTCACGGACGTTCTAAGCACGTCCAACCACATTACCGGGTGAATGCACTTTTCAAGCAATTAATGCTGCACGGGTGCCTCCACGCCCACGCCAGTAAGCGAGCGAACCTCCATCTCTGCAGAAAGCTCCTCAAAGTTGTCCGGCTTGGTCATGGTGGAGACCAACCAGCCGACAAAGAAGGACAGCGGAATGGAGACCAAGCCCGGCGAGGAAAGCGGGAAGATGGCCCAGTCCGCACCTGGGAACATGGAGCTCTCAGAACCGGAGACTGCCGGGGAGAAGAAGATAAGCACCAGGCAGGACACCACGCCGGTATACATGGAAGCCACCGCGCCCGCGGTGTTGAAGCGGCGCCAGTACAGGGAGTACAGGATGGTCGGCAGGTTGGCGGAGGCCGCCACCGCAAACGCCAGGGAGACCAGGAAGGCCACGTTCTGGGTCATGGCCAGGATGCCCAAGATGATGGAAACGATGCCAAGAACCACCACGGTGGCCTGGGAGACGCGGACCTGCTCGGCCTCGGTGGACTCGCCGTTACGGATGACCGCGTGGTAGATATCGTGCGCAATGGACGCCGAGGCGGTAATGGCCAGGCCGGCCACCACGGCGAGCACGGTAGCGAAGGCCACGGCAGAAATAATCGCCATGAAGATGGAGCCGCCAATCTCCATTGCGAGTAGCGGCGCCGCGGCATTGGCCCCGCCCGGCGCGGCCAGGATACGGTCCGGCCCCACCAGCGCAGCTGCGCCGTAGCCCAGAACCAGGGTCATGAGGTAGAAGGCACCGATGATGACGATCGCCCAGGTAACGGACCGGCGCGCCTCAGTGGCGGTGGGCACGGTGTAGAAGCGCATCAGCACGTGCGGCAGGCCGCCCACGCCGAGTACCAGGGAAATGCCCAGGGAGATAAAGTCCAGCTTGGTGGCGGTGGTGGCGCCGTACTTCAGGCCAGGGGCCATGATGTCCTTGGCCTCGTAGCCCTTCTCCTTAATCTGCTCGGAGGCGGCGTGCATGTCGATGGCGTTATTAAACAGGGTGCTAAATCCGCCGCGCAGGGCAATGAAGACCAAGAAACACATGATGACCACGCCGGCGACCAGAAGCACGGCCTTAATCATCTGCACGTAGGTGGTGCCCTTCATGCCGCCGACCAGGACGTAGACGATCATGAGCACACCCACGATGCCCACGACGAGGGCCTGCCACTTGAAGTCGTGGATATCCAACAGCACGGCCACCAGCGAGCCGGCGCCGGCCATCTGCGCGATGAGGTAGAAGAGCGTGACGAAGAGGGTGGCGATGGACGCCGCCACGCGCACGGGCTTTTGCTTCAGGCGGAAGGATAGGACGTCCGCCATGGTAAAGCGGCCGACGTTACGCATGGGCTCGGCGACGAGCATGAGTGCTACCAGCCAGGCGACGAAGAAGCCCACCGAGTACAAGAAGCCGTCGTAGCCATTGAGCGCCACCGCGCCGACGATGCCGAGGAAGGATGCGGCGGAGAGGTAGTCACCGGAGATGGCCAGGCCGTTCTGGCGTCCGGAGAAGCTGCCGCCACCGGTGTAGAAGTCCGAGGCTTCCTTGGTGGTTTTACCGGCGCGCAGCACCACCGCCATGGTGACGATAAGGAAGATGGCGAAGATGGAAATATTCAGGATGGGGTTGCCGGCGGAAGACTCGGCGGCAAGGGTGGTGGTAGTCATTAGATGCCCTCCAGTTCTTCACGGATGGCGGCCGACTTCGGCTCGATATTCTTATTGGCGTACTTCACGTAAATCCACGTGATGATGAAGGTGGTGAGGAACTGGGCAAGGCCGAAGACTAGGCCGATGTTCCAGCCGCCGCCGAGCTCGGTTGCCATGAAGCCTGGGGCAAACACGGCGGCAAGAACGTAGACCACGTACCACACGAAGAAGGCCACGGTCATAGGGAAGGTAAAACTCCGGTAGGTGCGGCGCAGCTCGCCGAATTTGGCGGAGTCGCGCATCGCGATGAACTCGCTACCGGTGGGTTCACGGCGCGAGACAGGAGTTGCAGCTACGTCACTCATAGAGCATCGTCTCCTTGGGTGAGAGGAACTTAGGTCACACGAGATAGTGTGTCACTTCTCACTATCCACGTTGATCTGTAAGTTACAGAACATTTTCTGCAAGGTTGTAAACTCTGCCAAGAAAACCTTCCACTCCCCCACCCTTTTAACCCCATAGGCTTCACTGAACTGGAATAACATCTTTAGCAAACTACCCCCGAGGGAAGAATTTTTTACCCCTTGTAAAGATTGTTAACAGCCGCTTGGCAAAAGAAAAAGCCCCCGTGAGGGGGCTTAATCTGCGGTTGACGTTACTCTTCGTTGCCTGGGAACTCACGCGGGTCATTGAACATGCGGCCAAAGCCCTCCTGGCCCTCAAGGGCGTCAATAGCGGATACTTCCTCTGCCGTGAGCTCCAGCTCGGCGGCGGCCAAGTTTTCCTTCAGGCGCTCGGTGCGCGCGGACTTCGGGATGACAGAGATGCCCTTAGACATAAGGTACGACAGTACTACCTGTCCCTCGGTGGCCTCGTGGTCAGCCGCAGCCTGCTCAATGACGGGGTTATTGAGCACAACGCCGCGCGCCAGCGGGGCCCATGCCTCGGTGACGATGTCATTATCGTGATGGAAGGCGCGCAAGCTGGACTGGGTAAAGCCCGGGTGGATCTCCACCTGGTTGAGCACCGGAGAAATGCCGGTGGTGGAAATGAGGTCCTTGAGCACGTCCTCGTAGAAATTGGCCACACCGATGGACGCAATCTGACCCATACCCTGCAGGCGGGCGATAGCCTCAAAGGTCTCGTTGTACAGGCCGCCCTGCGGCCACGGCCAGTGGATAAGATACAGGTCGAGGTAGTCCAGCTGCAGATCCTTAAACGACTGCTGGAATGCCTCTTCCACCTTGTGCTCACCCTGGTGGGAGTGCCACACCTTGGAGGTAATAAAGAGCTCATCGCGGGTGACGTCGCCGGCATCCATTGCCTGCTTCAGGGCGGTGCCTACCGCCTCTTCGTTCTTGTAGAGCGTAGCGGTATCGAAGTGGCGGTAGCCCAAATCGATGGCCTCGCGGATGACGCGGATGCATTCCTCGTCATATAGCTTGTACGTACCCAAGCCCAGCTGGGGCATTTCGCGGTCATCATTGAAAGTTACGGTTGGCACAGTCATGCCCTCCATTGTGCCGCAGTTTTTCTGACCGCGCCGAAAACGACGAAACCCCAGGGCGAACCCTGGAGTTGAGCGCCTTTAGTCGGCGCGGATGAGGTCAATAATAAAGACCAAGGTGCGGCCGGACAGCGGGTGCGCACCACCTGCGGGACCGTAGGCCTTTTCCGGCGGAATGATGAGCTTGCGGCGACCGCCCACCTTCATTCCCGGAATGCCCTCTTGCCAGCCGGCGATGAGACCGGTCAGCGGGAACTCGATGGACTGGCCACGGTCCCACGAGGAATCGAATTCTTGGTTGGTCTCGTATTCAGCGCCGACGTAGTGGACCTCCACTACGGCACCAGGCTGCGCCTCAGCACCGTCGCCGACGACGATGTCTTCTACGACAAGGTCGGTCGGCGCTGGGCCAGACTGGGCTTCAATAACAGGCTTATCCATGGGGATTATTCTCCTTGGGAAATCTAGTTTGTTCGTGCGGTCGCATTAAAAACCGAACCGAGCTGCACCTATTATAGGTGCTACCACCCGATTCGGCTTAATTAGGCTGACCGCGGAGCGCTTTAACGCTCGCTACGCGGGGTGACCTTACGCAGGGACTCGCCGGTGTAAATCTGGCGCGGACGGTTGATCTTGGTGTTGATCTCCAGCTGCTCGCGGTACTGTGCAATCCAGCCTGGCAGACGGCCGATAGCGAAGAGGACGGTAAAGAAGTCCGTCGGGAAGCCCATAGCGCGGTAGATCAGGCCGGTGTAGAAGTCCACGTTCGGGTAGAGCTTGCGGGAGACGAAGTAGTCGTCATTCAGCGCAATATCTTCCAGCTTCATGGCCAGATCCAGCATTGGGTCGCCGCCCAGGTGCTCAATGATCTCGTGCGCGGTCTCCTTAACGATGGCCGCGCGTGGGTCGTAGTTCTTGTACACGCGGTGACCAAAGCCCATGAGGCGAACGCCCTTTTCCTTATTCTTCACGCGGTTCATGAAGTCGGTAGCGTCACCATCGTGGTTGTTCTGGATATCTTCCAGCATCTCCAGAACTGCCTGGTTTGCGCCGCCGTGCAGCGGACCGGACAGGGCGTTAATGCCGCCGGCGATGGAGACGAACATATTGGCCTGAGCGGAACCAATCATGCGCACGGTGGAGGTGGAGCAGTTCTGCTCGTGGTCAGCGTGCAGAATGAGCAGCTTATCCAGCGCCTTAGCTACAACCGGGTCCACCTCGTACTCCTCGGTGGGGTAACCGAACATCATGCGCAGGAAGTTCTCGCGGGCGTTCAGGCTATTGTCCGGGTACATATAAGGCTTGCCCTGAGACGCGCGGTAAGCATACGCAGCCAGCATTGGAACCTTAGCCAGCAGGCGGACGGTGGCCTTATCCAGCTGCTCCGGGTCCAGCGGGTTGAGCTGGTCCTGGTAGTACGCGGAAAGAATGTTAAGGGAGGAAGCCAGCACGGCCATTGGGTGCGCGTTGCGCGGGAAGATATTGAACGCGGCCTTGAAGTCCTCATCCAACAGGGTGTGGTGGCGGATTTCGCGGTTAAAGTGGCTGAGCTCTTCCTCGTTTGGCAGATGACCCTTGATCAGCAGATAGGAAACCTCGTTAAAGGAAGCGTTTTCCGCCAGGTCCGCGATATCGTAACCGCGGTGGCGCAGGATGCCCTCTTCACCGTTAATGAAGGTGATCTTGGACTCGGTGGAACCGGTGGAGGTATAACCAGGGTCGAAGGTAACGAGCCCGGTCTCGTTACGGAGCTTGGAAATGTCAAAGCCGGAGTCGCCCTCGGTGGACTGCTTGATGTCCATCTCGTACTCGCCGCCTGGGTACTGGAGCACTACCTTGTTGTCTTCAGAAGCCACGGAAGTTCCTTTCTCTATGTGAAGAGTCACTATTAAGCACTAACTTAAGGAAGCTAGCTTGATACCTCTTCACACTTTAGCAAACTTTGTGACGCCGCCAACAGGATTTGGCCGACTAAAATAACTGCCGTTCGACCGGAACTGTTCTACACTGACTTGCATGAGTACACCCGAACTTACGCTGCCTGCCGACCTCCTGCCTGCCGACGGCCGCTTTGGCTGCGGCCCCTCCAAGGTTCGCCCCGCCCAGCTTGCGGCCATTGACCCCGCGATCATGGGCACCTCTCACCGCCAGCCGGCAGTAAAGAACCTCGTAGGTTCGGTGCGGGAAGGCTTAAGCGATCTCTTCTCCCTACCAGAGGGCTACGAGATTATCCTTTCCCTAGGCGGCGCCACCGCCTTCTGGGATGCTGCCACCTTCGGACTCATCGAGCGCCACTCCGCCCACCTCACCTTTGGTGAGTTTTCCACTAAATTTGCCAAGGCCGCTGCGGGTGCACCCTGGCTCGATGCCCCCTCCATCGTGGAGTCCCCCGCGGGCACCGCGCCCGACCCACGCGAACTTTCTGCAGAGGCGGACGTCGTCGCTTGGGCACACAATGAAACCTCCACCGGCGCGATGGCAGAAGTCACCCGCCCGCACCCCCGCAATGATCAGCAGCTGGTGGTCGTGGACGCCACCTCCGGCGCGGGCGGCCTGCCCGTGCACATATCCGATACGGACGTCTATTACTTCTCGCCGCAAAAGTGCTTTGCTTCCGACGGCGGCCTGTGGCTCGCCGCCATGTCCCCCGCCGCGCTGGAGCGGATTGAGAAAATCAACGCCTCCGAGCGCTATATCCCCACCTTCCTCAACCTGCAGACGGCAGTAGATAACTCCCGCAAGAACCAGACTTATAACACCCCGGCAATCGCTACCCTGCTCATGCTGAATAACCAGGTCCAGTGGATGAATGCCAACGGCGGCCTCGACGGCATGGTTGAGCGCACTACCGAATCCTCCACCACGCTGTATCGCTGGGCCGAATCCCGCCCGGAGGCCACTCCCTTCGTCGCGGAGCCTGCGTCCCGCTCGCTCGTGGTGGGCACCATCGACTTCGCCGAGTCCGTCGATGCCGCAGCGCTCGCCGCTACCCTGCGCGCCAACGGCATCCTGGACGTGGAGCCGTACCGCAAGCTGGGTCGCAACCAACTGCGCATCGGCATGTTCTCGGCCATCGATCCGGCCGATATCGCCAAGCTGACCCAATGCATCGACTACGTCTTGGATGCGAAATAACGCATCTCACCCAACATGCCCCGCCGCCTCGCAGGCCGCGGGGCATTTTCACGTTATAGTTGAATGCATCACAGATATGTCCGCCGTCGATAGGCAAAAGGAGCGCCCTATTATGCGCGAGCTGTTCCCAGTTGACAGCGAGTCGACCGAAACCTCTTTGGTGCTGCGCACCGAAGACGGCGAAGAGTTTTTCCTCTCCATCACCGATGAGCTGCGCGAGGCCCTGCAGGGCGAGCAGGAGGAAATCCCCGAAGAGGAACAGGCGGCTCCGGCCATCAGCCTGGCCAAGCCCTCCAAACCGGAACCGGTGGAAGAGACGAAGATCCGCCCGGCGGAGATCCAAAACCGCATTCGCGCCGGCGCCTCTGCGGCGGAGCTGGCGGAAGAAATGGGCGTGACCGAATCTCGCATCGAGCCCTTCGCTTACCCGGTCATGCTGGAGCGCAATCGTATCGCGGAGATTGCCAAGCAGGCCCACCCGGTCCGCGAGGATGGGCCGGCCAAGCTCACCTTGTGGGAGGTTCTGGCCACCGCCTTTGCCGCCCGTGGGCACTCGCTCTCCGAGTCCACCTGGGACGCCTACCGCCACCAGGGCGAAGCCTGGATCGTGCGCGTGACGTGGAAGGCCGGCCTGTCCGAGAACGAGGCCGAGTGGTACTTCAAGCAGTCCATGTCCTCGCCCGCCACGGTGGAAGCGCGCAACTCGGTGGCCGCGGACCTGACGGACCCGGATTTCGTGCAGCCGGTGCGCTCGCTAACCTCGCTGGGCAGCGGTCGCTATGACGAAGCTATCGATGGCGACCAGCCCAGCAACGTCACTGACCTCACCGCGCCGACCACCCCTCCGGAAGAGCCGGAGGAAGAGGAGTTCCTGCAGAACCCCTCGCCAGAAGAAAAGCCCACCAAGCGCCGCCGCAAGGCCGTCACCCCACATTGGGAGGACGTGCTGCTCGGCGTTCGCTCCAATACCAAGCGCCCTAGGGACTAATCGTGGACATCTCTCACGCAGTACTTACTCTCTGGTACATCTCTCAGCCCAACGCGGAAGAGGTGTTGAAGACCGAGCCCAAGGCGGATCGCGGCTTTGGACGGAAATTCCTCGCCCAGCTGGACCCGACCTTCCCGGTCACGCCGATTGGGCAATTCCCGCTCAACCGCTCCGCACAAACGGATCCGAACGAGTACTACATCGGCGGCTACCCCGGCATCACCGTGGTGCAAACAGTCTGCGAGGGGGATTCTGTTCTCCTTTCCCAGCTGCCGGACACGCTCCTTAATGCGGTGCCAGCCCAGCGCGTCATTGCGCTGGCGAGCAATGAGAAGGAAGGCTACGCCGGCTTCGCCCTGTGGGAGGGCGGCGAGCTCAAGCGCTGCCTATGCGCTACGCGCGAGCACCTCTACGAGGACACCGGCCTGCCCGAGCCCTTCGAGGCACCCTACTGGGCGGGCGAAAAGTACGAGCCGCTCGGCGGTATCTCCCTTCCCTTCGAGCCGCAGGGCATCATGGAAGCGGCGCAGGAATACTGGCTTGGCATTGAGGTCGGGCACGATGGCCCGGACCTAGACGTCGTGGGCTACGCCGTCGATGGCCGCCCAGAGCCAAAGATCGACCCGCCGAAGCCGAAGCGGACCGTGGGAGAACTAGCCGCGCAGTCCGCCAATAAGCTGGGTCTGAACGACTATGACGACTACGAGGACCACAGCGCCGAGCCGGAATCCACCGGCGAGGAAATCATCTCCACCGCCAAGCACTTGG
The DNA here is from genome assembly GCF_022347395.1 of Corynebacterium sp. ACRPF. Lineage (NCBI taxonomy): Bacteria > Bacillati > Actinomycetota > Actinomycetes > Mycobacteriales > Corynebacteriaceae > Corynebacterium > Corynebacterium sp. ACRPF. The sequence continues at coordinate 14,830 of NZ_JAKRNB010000017.1, read as the reverse complement.
GATCGCTCATTGGCAATTGGAGCGCTCAGACGTTTAAGTCGCTCAAGGAGCGCTGGCGCTCATAAAAGGAAATGGCGGCGGCGGTCGCCACATTAAGAGAATCGGTGCCAGGGGCCATCGGTATGCGTGCGCGTATATCGGTGGCCTTCATTGCGTGTTCGGTAAGCCCGGGGCCCTCCGCGCCAACGAGCATCGCCACCTTATCCAGGCCATGCATGGCCTCGGCCAAGTGCACCGCTTCGGGGTTGGGGGTTAGGGAAATGAGGGTAAAGGAGGCGTCGGCAAGCGCCTGCAAGGAACGCTGCCAGGTAGTAAACCCGCCTTCTAAATGGGCAAAGGGCAAGCGCAGCACGTGCCCCATGGACACGCGCACCGAGCGCCGGTAGAGCGGATCCGCCGCACCGGAGCCGAGCAACACCGCATCCACGCCCATGCCGGCGGCATGGCGGAAAATGGCGCCGATATTTTCATGATCGCCCACGCCCTCGAGCACGGCGATGGTCTGGGCGGAGTCCACGATCTCGCTCACCTCCGGCTCAGGGGCGCGGTCCGCAGCGGCGACCAGCCCGCGGTGCATATCGAAACCGGCCACCTCCGCTAGGGTCTCGCGAGAGACCTCGTAGATGGGGCATTCCGGCTCGCCATACTCAGAAATATAGGCCTCCACTTTCTTGGGAAAACCCACGAGGCAGCGCATGGGGAACCGGGATTCGGCCAGCCGGGAGACCACCAGCGGGCCCTCAGCAATGACGAGACCCTCGCCGGACCTATCGGATTTGTTGAGGTTCCGAATATCGTCCAGGCGAGGGTCTGCGGGGTCAGTAATCAGCATGCCCTTAGGCTAGCCGATGGCATTGGAAATCGGATCCATGCCAAAGAAAATCACGAAGAGGCCTGCCAAGAGCCACATGATCCAGTGCACGTCCTTGGCCTTGCCGGCGAAAGTGGACATGAGCGCGAAGGAGATGAAGCCCACGCCGATGCCGTTGGCAATGGAATAGGTAAACGGCATGGTCACAATGGTCAGGAAGGCGGGGATGGCGATCTCCATCTTGGTCCAGCGGATCTCGGTCAGCTGCGCGGCCATCATTACGCCGACGATGACCAAAACCGGAGAGGCGGCCTCGATGGGCACGATTTCATACAGCGGCGTCAAGAACATCGCGGCGAGGAACAGCACGCCGGTCATGAGGTTGGCCAGGCCGGTGCGGGCGCCATCGGCAATGCCGGCGGAGGAATCCGCAAAGACGGTATTGGAAGAAGCAGAGCCCAGGCCGCCGGCCACGGCGCCAAAGCCCTCGACGACGAGGGCCTTTTTCATATCGGGGAGGTTGCCGTCGGCGTCGACAAGCTTGCCCTGCTTGCCCAGGCCGGTCATGGTGCCCATCGCATCAAAGAAGTTGGTCAGCAATAGAGTGAAAATCAGCAGCACCGTAGAGACCACGCCGATCTTGGTAAAGGCGCCCACCAGGTTCACATCGCCCACGATGGACAGATCCGGAATGCCGCCGAGCGCCTCCGGCTTCACGGGCGCGGCCATGCCCCAGTCCTCGGAGCCGGTAAACGCCTGGATAATAAACGCGATGATGGTGGTGAGCACGATGGCGATAAAAAGCCCACCCGGCACGTTCCGGATAACCATGAAGGAACAGATAATGAGGCCGATGACAAAGACCAGCGCCGGCCAGGTAGAAATCGAACCATTGACGCCCAGGCTCACCGGGACGGTGGTGTGCGCGGCGTCCGGCACGCGGGTGACAAAGCCGCCATCCACGAGGCCGATCATGGCGATGAACATGCCGATGCCCACGCCCATCGCCGCCTTCATGGACTGCGGGATGGCGTCAAAGACGGCGGTGCGGAAACCGGAGATGGCCAGCAGGACGATGATAATGCCCTCGATGACCACCAGGCCCATGGATTCTTGCCAGGTCAGCCCGCTGGTGGCAACCATGCTCACGCCCACGAAGGTATTCATGCCCAGGCCTGCGGCCATGGCGAAGGGATACTTGGCAATGGCGCCGAAGAGGATGGACATGACGCCGGCCACCAACGCGGTGGCGGCGGCGACCTGTGGCACGCCCAGCGCGTAGCCTTCCGCGTCCTCGGTAGTACCGAGGATGAGCGGATTCAAGAGGATGATATAGGCCATGGCGAAGAACGAGACCGTTCCCGCGCGTAGCTCGGTTCCGATGGAGGAACCACGTTCAGAGATATGGAAATAGCGATCGAGAGTGGCTTTCAACGCCTGCGCCTTTCACGTACAGCGAGTCTTACGCCATAAGTGTGCTGCCTTAATCCTCGATTTCAAAATCCTGGAAGATGGGCTTTTCATCATCGAAGGCCACTTCCGGGTTCTTTTCTTCCCGCACGCGCGTCTGCGAATGCGCACCGCAGCCATAGCGCGAGTGCACCACCCGGCCGTCCGCCGAGTACTCATTGGCGCAGACGCCATAGTTGTCCAACAGCTGCACATAAAACGCACAGGTGCGGCACTGCAGGCGCGCCTTGGCCGCCATATCCGTATTGGGCCCGAATTCGGTGCGCCAGCGCTTCTTGGCGTCTTCTAGGCCGGATTTAGACAAAGTTTCCCCATCCAGGCGGGAATCATCCACGGCCGGTGGCATCAGGTCTCCGGGGCCGAGGTCACCGGGGCGCACGCGATCCTCATAGGGCACCCATTCCGGCGGCTGCAGGGCCTCCCCTCCCGGCACCAGCGCCACCTCATTGACGGTGACGTAGCGCGATCCCTCCGCGCAGGCGAGCACCGCCTGCCATTCCCAGCCAGGGTAGCCAGGCATTTCTGCTTCAAATCGGTGGGTAGCAACGTTTCGGCCCATCCCGGCGACGCCGATATGCTTGCCGACGCCCCCTTCCCCCACCTCATCCAACGCCTCGCGCGCAATGCGCACGGCGCGGGAATCGATCAACGGATTTGCTTTTCGCTTACTCACGCCCCTCATTATTCATTATGGAGCGCACCCGGTGGTACATATGGTGCATGTCGTTTCTTTCCCGCGCCGCCTGCATTCTCCTCCCCTGCACGCTCGTCGCTTGTTCCTCTACCCCAGCAGAACCCGAAGTAGAACACCTCTCCGTCGAGGTTCTCGGCACCGCTTCCCTGCCGCCCAATTCCTTTACACAAGGCCTCGAAACCGATCCGGACGGCAACCTGCTCCTGGGAACCGGCCAGTGGGGCGAATCCCGCTTGGAGCGCTTCTCCCCCGAAACCGGCGAGACCTTGGCCGAAACGCGCCTGGACAAGCGCTACTTTGGCGAGGGAATCACCCAAGCCGGCGATTCCATCTGGCAGCTGACTTGGAAGTCCGGCCAAGCCCTGAAATACGACCACGACCTGCGCCAGGTAGATACGGCCACCTACTCGGGCGAGGGTTGGGGCCTGTGCAATACCGGCGAGGATCTCCTCATGTCCGATGGCTCCGCGACCCTGCGGCACATGGACCCAGAGACCTTCGCGGAGCGATCCACTACCGACGTCACCCTGGAGGGAAAGCCCCTCGAAGACATCAATGAACTCGAGTGCGTGGGCGATGCCGTCTACGCCAATGTGTGGATGGATGACAACATCTACCGCATCGATCCGTCCACCGGCCGCGTAACCGCCGTCATCGCTACCGACGCGATTGATAAGTCCCGCTATACCGACCCCGATGATGTCCTCAACGGCATCGCACACATTAAAGACGATGAGTTCTGGCTTACCGGCAAGCGGTGGGAAGAACTCTTCCACGTTCGAGTAAGGTAAAGGCCCATGGCAACCCGTAAGGAAGCAAGGAAAAAGTCGCTGCTGCAGATCTTGGCCCTCATCGTGGTCGTGGCGGTCATCGTCGCCGCCGTAGTGATCTTCCAGAACTGGTGGAACCAGCGCCCGGGTCCCGATCCCCGCGACATCACGGTCACCGCCTCCGTGGGCGATAAGTCCATCGACGTCGCCCCCTACATCGCATGCGAGCCCGGCACCGAGTGCCCAGAAGGCGAGGTCCCGAACCTCACCGTGGGCGATGATGACACCCTCAAGCTCGATATCCCCGAAGAAATCTCCGACCACGAGTGGAAGATTCTTTCCATCTACGATGACCCCGCCGCCAACGATGAAACCGCGCACGGCGCGAACGAGACCACCGAGGTATCGATCCCCGGCTCGGTAGACCCCATCAAGGCCTCTACCGGCAAGCGCCCCCGACTCAAGGTGGTGGAGATTTCCTCCATGATGATCGGCACCGATGACAACGGTGACGAAACCCCCTTGGCCACCGTGTGGTCGCTGACCACGATGACCGATAAAGAACGAGAAGCCTCCGCGGAGGAATCCACGAAGGCTTCTGATTAGCTATCCAAATCCTTCGCGATTGCGCGGAGGATTTCTGCTACCTGGCGCCCAGTCTTGCGCTCTGGGTAGCGGCCGGAATTGAGCACCGGCTGAATCTGCGACTCCAGCAAGGTCATCACGTCAGAGACCATGCTGCCGAGCTCTTCCGGCTTGCGGGCCGGCGTGCGGCGACGCGGCTTATCCAATACCTTGACCCGCAGCGCCTGCGGACCGCGGCGCCCGGCCGCGAAATCGAAGTCGATGCGCTGGCCGGGGAACAGTTCCTCTACTCCCTTGGGCAGCACGTTGCGGCCAACATAGACGTCTTCATCGCCCGGGTTGCTGACGAAACCGAAACCTTTCTCGGCGTCATACCACTTCACTTTGCCAATAGGCATAGGTACCCACCTCTTCTCTAGGGGAAAATCTTTATTTTAGCCGCCTGGTCAAAACAACAGAAGTTACGCGCACTAGCGCGACACACCCGCGTTATATGGCACAGATCACACTTCGCCACTCACCTGCACAAATGCCCCTACACTCGCCACATTCGCCCCATTTCTTTCCCATTTAGTGCCCATAACGTGACACTTTCGTTATAAACCGCTACGCTGTCCCACAGACATTTAAGAGCCGTTAAGAAAGTTGCCCTCGCCCGCCCTTTCTTTTTGGTACATATTCTTTGCACTTAATGCGGGCACACAGAGAGGACTAACTACATGGGACGCCACTCCGCTAAGAACCGTATGGCCGCTAAGTTCACCGCCGGCACCGTCGCCTTCGGCGCCGCCGCTGCCATCATGGCACCGACCGCATCCGCTGCCCCAGATTCCGACTGGGACCGTCTGGCACAGTGCGAGGCCGGCGGCAACTGGCACATCAACACTGGCAACGGCTACCACGGCGGCCTGCAGTTCAACCCGCAGACCTGGCAGGCCAATGGTGGCGGCCAGTTCGCTGCTACCGCTGACCAGGCTACCCGCGAGCAGCAGATTGTCGTCGCCGAGCGCGTGCTTGCTTCCCAGGGCTGGGGCGCATGGCCGGCTTGCTCCGCTTCCCTTGGCCTGAACTCCGCTCCGACCCAGCGCACCGCTCCGTCCGCTGCCCCTAAGGCTCCGGCCCAGGCACCGGCTCCGGTCAAGCAGGCTGCCGCTCAGAAGTCCGATGAGCTGGCCGTTGATGCTCTGTACAACACCATCAAGAATGCCGCTAACTCCTACGGCCTGGCTCTGCCCCCGCAGTTCACCGAGCTGTACAAGGCTAACCGCCACGACTTCAACAACTTCTACTCTGCCAACCGCAACGTCATCGACCCGATTGCGCAGATGATTGAGAACATCACCCGCTAAGACATAGCGAGAAAGGGCCCCTTTGCAGTAGCAAAGGGGCCCTTTTTGTATGAAAGAAAAATCCCCGCACCAAGGCGGGGACATACTCTAGCGATTGATGCGAGTATAAGGGTGAACGTAGTTCAGCTTCTCTGCCGGCATCGGCAAGATCAGATCATCGCCGTAGGGGCTGGATGCACCAGCAAAAGGCGCAGAGATTTCCGTGATTGCGTGCTCGCGATTTTCGTTCTTCGGCCAAGCCGGGGAAACGTGACCCTTCTTCTGATTCGACATAGCCCTTATTATTTCAAACCTTGCGCAAAAACGTAACTCAAACGATAACTAAACTGGGGTGACATCATGACTCAGTCTTCCCACCTCCCGCATTTCCGCACGTGGCTCGCCTCCCTTGAGGAAGAAGAGCTCGCCACCATCCTCCGCAACCGGCCGGATGTGCTCAATCCGCTACCCCCGAGCATCGCTGCGCTCGCCACCCGCCTACTACTGCGCACGTCTATCGCGCGGGCGCTCATGAACTGCACTGCACGGCAGCTTGCGGAAATCGAAGATATCGCGCGCCGCGGCGGAGAGCTCCAAGAGGTAGAAGACCTTAATCCGGATATCACCCGCCAGCTCAAGGAACGTGGCTTGGCCTACGGCAACATCCTCATCCCGCCCGAGGTCATGCCCGCCCTTCCCACGGGCTGGTCCCTCCTCGACCAGGTCCAGGTCAGCCCGGAGGACATCGCCGAGCTGCCGGACGAAGAACGGAAGGTTCTCCTGACCCTGTCGCGTTCCAATGGCCTGGGCACAACGCGAGATGCAGCCATCGATGCGGATCCGGCCCGGCCGATTCCGCGGCTCATCGCCAAGCAGCTGCTCCAGCGCGTGGACGCCACCACCGTCCGCCTGCCGCGCGCCGTGCACCTTGCGCTCAACGGCAAAACCACCGCACCGATTCCGGTGGAGGGAATCACCGAATCCCCTGCCCCGAATTCCAAGGCCGATGATGCCGGTACCGCGGCCGGACTATCCGCCGTGCGCGGCATGCAGCGCGTCATTGACGCCCTAGGCGCGCGGCCGATAGAACTGCTCAAGGACAAGACCGTCGGCGTTCGCCAGCTCACCAACCTGAGCAAAACCCTCACCATCGATGAAGGAGAGCTGCGTCGCCTCATTGAGCTCGGCATGAGCGCCCGTCTGCTCAGCCGCGGCGAACCGAAAAACTTCGAGGGCAACTTCCTCGCGCCAACGGAGCTTTCTCAGGACTGGCTCGATGCGGGCCTCGCGGAAAAATGGCAGCTTCTGCTCGAGGCCTGGACTGCCTCCCCATGGACCAAGGAAGGCCGCACGCTAGCGCACACTAATGACCGGCTGCCGGAATTTAGGCAAAAGGTCCTGCAGGTCTACCTGCGCGGCGCGAAGCCCACCTTCGAAGAATCCCTACGCTTCCACTTTCCGCTCTTTGCCACGCACACCTCGGACGAGACCATCGCCGAACTCCGCGCGGAAGCCGAGTGGATCGGCGCCATCGCCCTTGAGCGCCCCACCAGCGTGCTTATCGACGCCCCCGACGCCGCCGCCCGCCTCACCCCCGACACGGTCGATTACTTCCTCATCCAAGCGGATATGACGGTACTGGTTCCCGGCCCGCTCGATCCGGAGACCCACCAGCGGCTCGAAGCAGTCGCCGACCTCGAGTCCCCCGGCCTGGCCAGCGTCTACCGCATCTCGGACGCTTCCCTGCGCCGCGGCCTGGATCGCGGCATGACTGGGGAGGAAATCCAGGCATTCTTCGCCGCCCACGGGGAGGTGCCGCAGACGCTGGAGTTCCACATCGGGGACGTCGCCAAGCGCCATGGCACCCTGCGCTCCGGCCCGGCACTGTCCTACCTGCGCAGCGAGGACCCGGCTCTCCTCCAGATTGCGCTCAAGGCGGCGCCCCTGCGCCTGCTCGCGCCCAGCGTCGCGGTGTCCCAATTGCCGGTGCACGACTTGCTAGAGCGCCTGCGCGATCACGGACTTTCCCCTGCCGCAGAGGACGAAAGCGGCGCCAGCCTTACAGTCGCGCCCGAACCGGCCACCCTGCCGACGCCCACCGCCCGCCGAGCCACCGCTTCCCCGGACATCGCGAAGGCCATGCGCACCCTGCGCGACGACGCCGCGCCTTCCACGCCCAGCCTCGATGTAGTCCACGCCGCCGCGCGCACTGCCCGGCCAATCACCATCGGCTATGCGGATAAGAACGGCAACGAAAAGAAACGCACCGTCACCCCGCTGACCGTGGCGGGCGGGCAGATCGACGCTCGCGCGGCCGATGGCTCTACCATCCGGTTTCCCTTGCACCGGATCACCTCCGTTACGCTGGAGCCATGAATGGACCATTGATTGTGCAGTCGGATAAGACCGTCCTGCTCGAGGTGGATCATGCCCAGGCCGCCGAGGCCCGCGCCGCGCTCGCTCCCTTTGCGGAGCTCGAGCGAGCCCCCGAGCACGTGCACACCTACCGCATCACCCCGCTCGCGTTGTGGAATGCCCGCGCGGCCGGGCACGACGCCGAGCAGGTCGTCGACGTCCTGGAAAACTACTCCCGCTTTCCAGTCCCCCAAGCCCTGCTTGTCGACGTCGCCGAAACCATGTCCCGCTACGGCCGCGTCCGCCTCCACGCCCACCCGGCCCACGGCCTCATCCTCGAGTCCGATGAGCCGCCCATCCTGGAAGAACTTACCCGCGGCGCTACCGGAAAACTCCTCGGCGCGCGCATCGACGAGAACTCCATCGCCGTCCCGCCCTCCGAGCGCGGCCGCCTCAAGCAGGCCCTTCTCAAGGCAGGCTGGCCGGCCGAGGATCTCGCCGGCTACGTCGATGGTGAATCCCATCCCATCGCCCTCAATCACGACGGCTGGCAGCTGCGTGACTACCAGCAGTACGCCACCGAAGCCTTCTGGTCCGGCGGCTCCGGCGTCGTCGTGCTGCCGTGCGGCGCTGGCAAAACGATCGTCGGCGCGGCTGCGATGGCCAAGGCGGAATCCACCACACTCATCCTGGTTACCAATACCGTCGCCGGCCGCCAATGGCGCGACGAGCTCCTGCGCCGCACCACCCTGACCGAAAACGAAATCGGCGAATACTCCGGCGAAAAGAAGGAAATCAAACCCATCACCATCGCCACCTACCAGGTGGTCACGCGCAAAACTAAGGGCGAATACCGCGCCCTCGAGCTCTTCGATTCCCGCGACTGGGGCCTCATTATCTACGACGAGGTGCACCTCCTTCCCGCCCCGGTATTCCGGATGACGTCGGACCTTCAATCGCGACGTCGGCTAGGGCTTACCGCTACCCTCGTGCGCGAGGACGGCCGCGAGGGCGACGTCTTCTCCCTCATCGGCCCCAAGCGCTACGACGCCCCGTGGAAAGAGCTCGAGATGGCCGGCTATATCGCCACCGCCGAATGCATCGAGGTCCGCGTGGATATGGACGCCGAGGAACGCATGCTGTACGCCACCGTCCAACCTCGCGACCGCTACCGCATCGCCGCCCAAGCCGCCGCCAAACTCCGTGCGGTGGACAAGATCCTGGCCCGGCACCCACAGCAGGCGCTCATCATCGGCGGTTATGTCGACCAGCTCAAAGAGCTCGGCGCGCATCTCGACGCCCCCGTTATCGACGGCTCCACCTCCACCGCCAAGCGCGAGCGCCTCTTCCAACAATTCCGCGACGGCACACTTCCTGTTCTCGTGGTGTCCAAGGTGGCCAATTTCTCCATCGACCTTCCCGAGGCGGCCCTAGCTATCCAGGTCTCCGGTACCTTTGGCTCCCGCCAAGAAGAGGCCCAACGCCTCGGTCGGCTGCTGCGCCCCAAGGAAGAGGAAGCTCTTTTCTATTCGCTGGTCACCCGCGATAGCCTCGACGCGGACTACGCCGTGCACCGCCAGCGTTTCCTCGCCGAGCAGGGATATGCCTACCGGCTTATCGACGCACTAGACTTGGAACAATGAAAATCTTCAAGTTCGACGTAGACGAGTCCTTTGCCAAGGCCAATAACGAGCTCTTGCGCGATTCCAACCGCCTTCGTATCTCCGGCCTCGTGCTGGGCATCCTGCTCATCATCGGCGGCGCGGCCATCTGGTGGGGATTTTCCTGGGGCATTACCATCGGTCTCGGCATGATCCTTTTCGGAATCATGGTGGCCATCGTCGGCTTCGCCGCCGCCCGTAAAGTCGGCACCGCCCAGCAGCTCTATGACTCCTACCCCCTCGCCCCGGCCGTCATCGCTGAGGTCAACGAACGCGACATGGTCCTGCTCGCCCTGGTCAACACCAACGTGGATCCTTCCCTGCCTCCCCGCTGGGCCGCTTGCCTGCGCACCGTGACCGCTATTCCCGGCACCCAGCGCACCGTAGGCACCAAGGTTCCCGTTGCCGCTGTGTCCGGCCGCGCGGACAACAACCACTGGCAGCAAATCACCCCTATGCCCATTGCTTGGGGCACCCCCGACGCCGAAACCGTCACCATCGCCCGAAAGTCCATCCCCCAGGAAGAATGGCAGCGCCTCGAGCGCGCCCGCAAGCGCCTTTCGGACGTGAAGGCCACGAAGTTCGACCTCCTCGTACTCTAAAGCACCATAAGGCTATTTGGTTCACTACCACGTGCTCATGAGAAATAACCGATGCTCCACTTCCATGAGATCTCACCCATTAGCCTGAATAAAGCCCCATCTCCTGCCAAGGACAGCGCGAACGCGCAATGCACTCGGATACTCGGTTTAGGGCATGCTTTGCAGCTCGGTCGCCCTCGAAAAGGGACCGAGTAAAGCACTGAACATGCAGCCATGCCTGCGCGACCAAACCGCTGGGCTTGGGGTTCTATCTTTTCCCTTCATTACTTTTTGTTCGTTGTTGTTGGTGTGTGAGGTATTGGGCCCAGGTGTGGTTCCAGTGGGTGTGGTGTGTGGCTAATGGTCCCGTGGGGTGGTCTAGTTGGTAGGTGCCATCGCGGTGGAGCCAGGCGATGGTTCCGGTAATCGGGTCGAGGATGTAATGGACTCTGCGGTCGGTTTTGATGTTGTGGTGGTGTTGGCAGAGGTTTACTAAATTATCTGGGCTGGTAGGCCCGCCAAAGTGGTATTCGATGCGGTGGTCGAGTTGGCACCTAGTGGCGGGGACGGTGCAGCCGGGCCAGCGACAGGTGGCGTCTCTGCCTTGGGTGTAGGCGCGGATGTCAGTGGTGGGGGTGTAAGAGTCTATGTCGTCGGCGTTAAGCCTACGGATGAAGGTGTTGTCTGTGGGTGCGTGGTTGAGGTTTATCCATCCGGCACCGGGGTGAAAGACGAGGTTGGTGTCAGGGTTGGTTGTAAAGGTGTGAAGTGCCCCAGGTTTTGTTCCGTTTAAGTAGATGGGAAAATCTGGAATATGCCAAGAAAATTTGACCAGGATGCAAAGGACCGTGTGGTCCGTCTCGTGGAAGATCGCATCTTGGCAGAAAATATGTCGATGCAAGCCGCGTGCCAGGCAGTAGCTCCAAAGCTGGGGGTTTCATGGCATACGGCCCGTCAATGGACTCAACAGGCCCGTCGTGCGGGAAACATCCCAGAACCTGTGCCTGAAGATTTGGCCGCGGAAAACGCGAGGCTGCGTCGTGAAAATCAAGAGCTACGCGACACTAATGAGCTGCTGAAGGCCGCTTCAGCTTTTTTCGCGTCGGAACTCGACCCAAAACGTCGGAAATGATCCGGTTCATCGATGAATACCGGGTTCGTTTCTCTGTCGAGTTCATCTGTAAGACGTTGAAGAATAACCGGGCTGGTGGGTTCATCACCTCGCGTGGCTATCGCCAGTCCAAAGCCCGTGGGTTAAGTGCTCGTCGCCTTCGTGATGCTGTGCTGGTCGAACGCATTAGAACTGTTCATCGGGATAATTACGGTGTCTACGGTGTACGGAAAATGTGGCATGCTCTCCGCCGTGACGGAATTGATATCGGTCGTGAACAAACTGCCCGTTTAATGCGCTTGGCCGGTGTTTCTGGCAAAGGCAAAGGCAGATCACCTCTTACAACCCGTAAGCCTAACGTGCCTGATCTGCGCCCAGACTTGGTCGAGCGTGAGTTCAAAGCCCCCGGCCCGAACAAACTGTGGGTGGCTGACATTACGTATGTGCGCACGAAGAAAGGCTTTGTGTATGCCGCGTTTGTCACCGACGTTTACTCCCGACGGATCGTTGGGTGGGCGTTATCAGACTCCATGCGCACCGAAGCGTTGCCGCTGCAAGCTCTTAATCAGGCGATCGTGTGTGCTGAGGAAACAACAGGTCTCATTCACCATTCGGATCACGGCTCGCAGTACGTCAGCGTGGTCTACAACGAGCGCCTTGCCCAGCACGGGATTGCCGCTTCCACCGGAACTGTCGGGGATTCTTATGACAATGCTCTGGCTGAAAACGTTAACGGCTCCTACAAGAACGAGCTGATCCATACTCGCAGGTGGGATGATGTTGTCGAGGTAGAAATCGCGACGTTCGAGTGGGTGTCATGGTGGAACGAGATGAGGCTTCACCAAAGCTTGGGATACCGAACCCCAGTCGAAGTGGAAACCGATTTTTGGAAGCAGAACCCGCCGCAAGAAATAATAGAAATCAAGGCAAATGCCTAGGAACAAAACTCGGGGCACTTCAGTGTTGATGGCAACGCTGGTGTGGGTGTCTTCGAGGATGAGGTCGATGAGTCCTTGTGCTGCGGTGGTTGCGGTCTGGTTGGTGTAGGCGTCGATGTGGCGGGCGATGATGGTGGCGGTGGCGCTATCGCAGGTCAAAGATAGTGTGGTGGTGTTATCGGGGTTGTAGTTGATGCGCAGGCGTGGTTCGGGTTGTTGTTCTTTGTCTTCGGGGCGCAGGTGGGTGTCGATGAAGGTGCGGATGAAGCGGCGCAGATCTGCGTCGGTGGGGACGGTTTGGTTGGGTGTGGTGGGGGTGAGGAAGTCTGCGAGTGCGGCGTCGATGGCTTCGAGGTGGTCTGGGTTGTTGTCTAGGGGGTTGAGTTCGCGGTCGATGATGCGCAGTTTGGTCAGGTCGAGGATCCAGTGCTGGCCTTGGACTTGTGTGACGAGGGGTAGTTGGCGCATGCGGAAGTGGGCGCGGAGGAAGCCTAGGAGTTTGTGGTAGGAGATGCCGAGGTCTTTGGCGAGGCTGGTCAGGCTCAGGTCAACGTCGTCGTCTAGTTGGGGGAGGATGGCGCGGTAGAGGAACCAGGAGGTTTTGCGTGTGTAGGTGCCGGCTTTGCCGATGTGGTTGCCGGGAGCGTTCGTGGTGTAGAACGCTTCCGGGCTGTCTTGGTCTCCATCGGTGTCGTAGGCCGCGTCGGGGTGGTCACCGATGAGGAGGGTGTCTGGGTAGTCGAGGGTGGTATCTGGTTCGGGCGGGGCAAGTGTGGCAGTCATAAGCAGGGCACTCCAGAAGAGAAGAACAGAGTTCGTATGTGTTTTCTAACGAGTGCCTTTATAGTATCCCGACTAGTGGACATATACCTTGGGTGGGGGTGTTTATGTTCGAATAGGATACCCTAAACCCGCAGGGATCCCGAGAGTCCCACCCCACACACTAGCGGGGGTGAAAGCAAAGGTTTAGGGTTGGGCGGCGTCGGAAAGCTGGTTGCGAATTTCAGGGCAGTCAGCAAACTTCCGCTGTAGGCGACCTAAGAAGTCCTCAAATGAAGCCGGCTCAGCTGCTTTCTGAACTTTCCCGAGCAACTCATACGCTTGGTCGCGACCATAGGCATCTTCTGTCTCCAGCTTCTCCTCGATAAGCTGCATAAGAACGGGAATGGTTTCGACCGGCAGGTGCGGAAGAAGTCGTTCTGCCACATTGCGTTGGAGCCCGGCGTCCGAGGCTGTCGCCCATGCTCGTTGCGGATCGCGTAGGCACTGATACTGAAACATTGAAAGATCCCAGGGCCTATCGCGCAGCCGAGCCTCGATGTGCTCCACTGCGCTATCCCCCACCGCCGCAAAAAGACCTTTCGCTGCCGAAAGCCGTGGAAACGCGTCGAATACTCGCTCATTGACGTAAGGGCTGCGGTGAGGAAAGTGGACGTCGGTAATCGCGGCCCAACCACCAGCAATGTTGAACGTTTCCTCAGCGGGGAGGATTCGCATCGCTTCTTCCGAGTACGTGTAGGCAAGGTCGAACCGGCCGATCTCCGAAAGCCCGCTAATGAGCTGCTCGTATCCGTCCGTGTGGGTACGAAATACCTCCTCGACAGAACCGGAAAGCACCGCTAACCGACGACCGACAAACTCACCCTGCGCACGCCCGCGCAGCTCTTTGAGGCCTTCAGGTCCTAGAGCCTGCGCGTACTGTACGGGGTCGATATAAACCTGCTCCGCATACGGCGACTCGAGAACGCCCAAAAGCCACTCGGCCAAGCGCAGACCGTCAACCTGGGCCAATTGGGCGGCCTGAGGTAGTTCCTGGGCCAAGCGTTCCGCGCTCCAGATCAAGGACCCAACTGGATCATTAACCAGCGGCAACTGTAGCAGAACCTCTTCTAGCGCCCGTTGCGCGACCGGGAAGACGTCGCAAGGCTCTATTGACTTGACGCCTTCGCTGGTCAAGTGTTGAGGCTCATCAATTGCCACATTCAAAAGCACACCCGCCTGCCACACCTGGTCGGCGTACGCCCGTGAATCGTCGGGATCAGTCAGATTCAAACCTGAGGGGGTTACAAGGGTGTTGGTTGCTTCGTCAAGCGTCTGCACTACTTCTGGCATTCCTTTAGATCCGCGAGAAACTCCTTAAGCGCTTCCGTGAGCTCCCATATTTGGTTACGCTCCTCCTCAAACATGCGGTCAACGAGGAAATCCACGCCGGCCAAATCATCCGGATGCAGGCTGTCCAAGTAAGCCAGCAGCTTATCGACGCCTTCGAGGCCAAGAATTCCTTGCTCGACCCGGTCCGCCACATAAGAAATTTGCTTTTGGTCCATGGTGAGGAGAATAGCAAAACATAAAAAGAAGGAGACGGTGTTTAACCGTCCCCTTCTTATTGTTTCTGTATTTTGTTGTGTTTTTGTTGTTTGGTGTCGGCGGTGACTTACTCTCCCACAACCTCCCGGTTGCAGTACCATCAGCGTGTGCAGGCTTAGCTTCCGGGTTCGGAATGGGACCGGGCGTTTCCCTGCAGCT
>NZ_JAKRNB010000016.1:0-52386 GCF_022347395.1 Corynebacterium sp. ACRPF | reverse complement strand
AAACCACGCAAAGCACTCAACTGGCGCACCCCAGCCGAAGTCATGACCAACGCCCTCACACAAACCGGTAGCATCAAACCAAACTAACCATCATCGTTGCAACGACCCCTAGAATCCGCCAACGGTAGGCACACAGAAAACTCCCCTCCGCCTCGGCGCTGCGATGCAGTGCGGAGAGGGAGGGGAGTGAAGCAGGAGAAGGGTACTAAGCCCCGGCGAGGGCCTCAGCCTCGGCCGGTTCTTCCGCTTGTGGGTTGGCGGCGGCGTGCTTCTCGCCGGCCTTGGTGGCGATATCGACAACGAGGCCGATGACTGCCGCGATAGCGGTAGGAACAATCCAGCCCAAGTCCACGGACTGGCCGGGCGCCAGGCTCAAGAGGGGATCGAGTGTGTCGGCGCCCCAGCCCTGGGCGGCGATGACGGACAGAGCCGACCACAGCACCGATACCCACAGCGCCAGGCGGTAGGTCCAGTAAAAGACGACGGACTTCTTTACCACCGGCTGGATCAGGGTGAGGGCGATCAGGGAGATAGCGGGTGGGTACAAGAAGGTGATGAACGGAACCGCGATAGACAGCACCGTATCCAGGCCCTGGAAGGCAAAGAGGATGGACAGCGCGGTAAACAGGCACGCCCATACGTGGTACTTGACCTTGGGCATGAGCATCTCGAAGAAGGCCGAGGTGGAGGTGATAAGGCCCACCGCGGTGGTCATGCAGGCCAGGATGACGATGGCAGAGAAGACTGCCTGGCCGATGGTGCCCATGGTGAGATTGGCGGCGTCGGCAAGCAGGGGCGCTCCCGACTCATAGGACTGGCCGTTAGGAATGGTTTGGCCTACCCACGCCAAGCCTAGATAGATGGCGGCCAGCAAAAAGCCCGCAATAAGCGCGGCGGTGATGGTGCCGTTGACCAGGGACTTGCGGGTCTTAAAACCCTTGGAGCGCAAGGACGCAACAATCACGATGGAAAAGGCCAAGCCGGCAATCGCGTCCATGGTGTTATAGCCCTCGAACAGGCCGGTGACCATGGGGGAAGAAGAATAATCCTCGGTAGGGGTCTGGGGATCGCGGCCGTTGCTAAAAGCGGCCAAAGTGATAAGGACGATCAACAGCGCTACCAGGGCTGGGGTAAGGAACTTCCCCAAGGTATCGATGATGGTGTTCGGGCTCCAGGCCAGCACTAAAGCGATAAGGAAGAAGACGATATTGAAGATGCCATTGGCCATCGTTCCTTCCCAGCCCAGAAGTGGGGTAATGGCGGTTTCCATGGACACGGCGCCGGTGCGCGGCAGGGCGTAGAAAGCACCGATGGCCAGGTAGGCCATCACGGAAAAGACCAAGCCGAAGAGGGCGCCGCCGTTGGAGCTCAAATCGCGCACGGAGCGGCCAGAAATGGCAACGGCAACAATAGCTAGGACCGGAAGGAGCACGCCGGCGGCCAGGAAGCCGAGGACGGCGGGCCAAAAGTTGGTGCCGGCCGAAACGCCCACCATGGGCGGGAAGATGAGGTTGCCGGCGCCGAAGAACATCGAAAACAGCATCAGCGACGCAATTACGATGGTGGCGCCGGGCTTAGAGGTGCTTGACGCAACTGGGGTAGCCATTGTGGCTCCTTAATTTTCCATGTACAGCTAGAATGCGAGGAAGCTTTCCCATTCCGCCGAGGGTGGTGGCGGAGGCGGGGTGCCTCTTCGCGGTCCGAGGTGGCGGGTCACGCCTGTTCGTGTAATGAGACATTACCGCCCACATGGTGAGAAATCAAAGCGTGGGGGTGACGCAGAATACATGGTGGTCCCAGCTGGTTCGGCCTAATCGAGGTCCGCGAAGGCGCGCTCCATGCGGTCGAGCGCTTCTTCCAAGATTTCGCGTGAGGTAGAAAAGTTCAATCGCGCATGACCCGGGCCGCCGGTGCCAAAGGTATCGCCCTCATTAAGCGCTACCTTCGCATTCTCCCGCAACCACTTGGCCGGCTGCGGGTTGCCGCCGATAGCGGTATCGGCAAAATCCAACCACAGGAGGTAGGTGGCGTCCGGCTTGCTGGTCTTTAAGCCGGGGATGCGCTGAGGCAGCTCCTCCACCAACCAATCGCGGGTCTGTCGCAGGTACGCTATTTCTTCATCGAGGAAGTCGCCGCACTTGCGGTAGGCAGTCTCCGCAGCAAGCACGCCTAGAGTGCCCGTGCCATCCTTGGCTACGCCTGTGAGGCCATTCCACGTGTGTACATCGGCCGTGTTGGAGAAAATGATCTGCGCGCACTTCAGGCCAGCTGTATTAAAGGCCTTGGACGTCGCGGTTACCGTGATGGTGCGCTCCGCGGCCGCCGCGCCGAGCGAGGCCACCGGAATATGCCGGCCCTCATAGACCAGCGGGGCATGGATTTCATCGGCCAGGATGCGCGCATCATATTTTTCTGCCAGTTCTACCAGGCCGGTGAGGAACTCCTCATCCAAGACGCGCCCGAGCGGATTATAGGGATTGGCCAGCAAAATAGAGCCCGCGCCCGCCTGGAAGGCACGCTCAATATCGTCGAGCTCCAAGCTGGTCTCGATTTTCTCGCGGCCCGCGGTGCGCGGCAGCTCCAAAAGCGGTGGGTAGGAAGGAACCGGCACAATCACGGGGGAGTCCTCGCGAGTGAAGTACTGTACGCCGAGCAATAGGCCGCGCACCACATCGCCGATCCAGAAAATATGGTCGGAGTTGGGGCGCCAGCCATAGCGCGTGTCATAAAAATCAGCCACAGCCTCGCGCAGCCCCGAGGCCTTGGGTGCTGGGGTATAGCCAAAGGTTTCCTTATCCACCATCTCTTCCAGCGCCTTCTTTATGGCGGGCGCGGTGGGGAAATCGGACTCGGCGATCCACAGTGGCAGGACGTCTTCCTCGAAGACGGTCCACTTGCGGGTTCCGCGGGCTTGCAACTCTTCTAGGCTAGGAAACTCCATGGCCATAACCATAACGCGAAGCCCGCGGCCAACCCAGCGCTTTTATGCGCTTTTATTCATCTGCGTTGTCGGCCCAGCGGGAGGCCTCCTCCGCGTCTTCGGATTCGGAGGCAGGGCCGGAGACAAAACCATACTTCTTCAACCGGCGGCGGTCCGCGGCCGAGGTGGATTGGGTGAGCTTGAGCAACTCGGCATAAATGCCACCGGATTGCGCCAGCTCGGCCGGAGAGCCCATCTCATCAATGCGGCCGCGATCCAGGGTGATGATGGTATCCACATCCGCAATGGTGGACAGGCGGTGGGCAATAATCAGCGTGGTGCGGTCCTTCATTAGCTCATCCAGGCCGGCCTGCACGGCGCGCTCGGACTTGGTATCCAGCGCCGAGGTGGCCTCATCCAGGACCAGGATGGGCGCGTCCTTGAGCATGGCGCGCGCCACGGAGACGCGCTGCTTCTGCCCGCCGGAAAGCTTCAGACCGCGCTCACCAATGACCGTGTCATAGCCGTCCGGGAAGGCTTGGATAAACTCATGGGCATTGGCGCGCTTGGCGACGTCCACGATTTCCTCCTCCGTGGCACCCGGCTTGCCATAAGCGATGTTCTCGCGAATGGTGCCGGAAAAGAGGTAGGACTCCTGGAAGACCACACCCACCGAGGCGCGCAGGCGCGAGGCGGTGAGATCGTCTACCCGGTGCCCCAATACATCCAGGTGCCCGGCCGAGGGGTGGTAAAGGCCTAGCAGGAGATTGACCAACGTGGACTTGCCGCCGCCGGATTCGCCCACGAGCGCCACCTTGTGGCCCTCAGAGGCGGCGAAGGAAATATCCTCCACCACGGGCTTGCCTTCCTCGTAGGCGAAGGAGACGTGGTCAAAGGAGAAGACCGGCGCGCCGGGTGTGGGCTCGAGCGGCGGGATAGGAGTGAGATCCAGTTGCGGGGTATCGGAGCCGGTGGTGGCGGCTACCAGCTCGCGCGAGGCGGTGGGTTCGAGGTCTTCTTCCATGACCTTGAAATAGTCTTTAGAGCCGGCGATCGCGCGCTGGGCAGAGTCGACGATCCAGCTCATCATGAACACCGGCTGCTTGGCCATGGCCACCATCTGCAGCAGCATGACCATGTCACCGAGGGTGAAGTGGCCCTCGAGCGTGCGCCAAAAGACCACCGCATAAATGCCCAAGAAGATTAATGCCATGGCAATCCCGCGGAAGGTATCCATCAAGTGCCACCAGTTGGATTGCGGCTTGGTGGTATCAACCACGCTACGGTAGCGGCGAGCAAAATGGTCGAGCTCGCGGGTCTCGCTCACAAATGACTTGGCCACCTTGACCTGGCCGATGACCTCCGCAAAGCGGCCATTGGCTAAGTCGATATTTTCATTTTTGGTGGCCTCAAATTTCTGCCAGCGCTTCGAAGTCAGCGCCGTAAGCCACATATAGACGGGGAAGAGCAGAGCCAGCAAGATGGCCAGCGGCCAGTAATACCACGCGGTAATGGCCAGCACGGCGACGGTCTGGATGATCATCGTGAAAAAGTTATTAGAAAAGGACTGTACGAATTGCGTGATATTGGCAATCGAGCGATCTAGCCGGGCGATGATCGTGCCGGTGACCTGGTTATCGTAATAGCCTTGGGGAAGTGCCAAAAGCTTGGCAAAGTAGCGGGTGGATAGGATTTGGCGCAAGCGCGCGACCATGACATCGCCGATATAGCCGCCGATATTGCGGAAGAGGGCATTGGCGGCGTCGGCAAGAAAAAGCGCAAAGGCCAAGAGTAAAACGGTGCGCAGCGCAGCGTCGACCGGGCCATCGTTTTGCAGAGCCTCCACGATGGTATCGGTGGCCTGGCGGGTCAAAAAGGGAGAGACCAAAGCCAGCACCGCGGTGACCGCGGCGGCGGCTAGCACGCCGAGATAAAAAGGCCACAGGGCAGAAGCACTGCGGGTGATGCGCAAAATGGAATTCATAAATGACCACACTCAATTCAAAACGGCGGGTAGTGCGCGAATTTAGGAAATAGGAGAGATTTAAGCGACTGCCCAGTATGCCACATGCGGCGTTAACGAGCGTAAATGCCTAAGTTCCGGAAGGAGTAGGCTAAGGTACTTGTGCAGAAATACAACAATCTTCGCGTGCAAAGGATCCATCCACGGTGAAAATTTCTCACACACTCGGCGCGGGCGTGGTCAGCGTTCTCGCCGTGACCCTGACCGGATGTAGCGTTCTCCAGCCGGAAGAAACAGGGCTCGGGGACAATATCACCGTCTCCAGTTCCGAAGAGGCTCCGTATGAGGCCAAGGACACCGACGATAAAGAGGTCACCTCTAACCTGGCCGAACCCGTTGAGGATAAAGGCCTTGGCGTGAGCTGGGAGCTGCAAGGAGTGTATTCCGATAATAACTCCGGTGGCTCCGTGGTGACCATCCTGCTGAAGAATGAAAACGACGTGCCCTTGCCGGTCGACGCCTTTGAAGATCCCACCCTTGAGCGTGCCGACGGCAACGGCGGCTGGGCCAAGATCAACTCCTTGCGCTATGACAAGGAATCTGCCCCAGACGTGGAGCCACCGGGGCTCGATCACCCGTTGGGCGCAGGCGCCTCGGTAAACCTGCAGTATCGCTTTGACGTCACGCCTGGCAACCTGTGGAATGCCCGCTTGCACATTGGCAACGTGACCTGGGTAGGAGACCTTAATCTATGACGGAACTTGTAGTCTTGGCCTCTGCCGCGGGTGAACCCATCGGCACCGCTCCCAAGGCCGAAGTTCATACCACCGATACCCCGCTGCACTTTGCCTTCTCCGCCTGGCTAACCTGCAGCGGCAAGGTGCTGGTAACCCGCCGCGCGCTGGGTAAGCTCACCTGGCCCGGGGTGTGGACCAATGCCTTCTGCGGCCACCCCGCCCCCGGCGAGGAAACCGCCGATGCGGTACTGCGCCGCGCCACCTTTGAGTTGGGTATTGCGCCTGGAGACCTGTCTACCCCGCAGCTTATCCTGCCGGATTTTTCTTATCGCGCCGTGGATTCCTCGGGCACGGTAGAAAATGAAATCTGCCCCGTGTACACGGTGGAGCTTTCTACCGACGCCGCGTGGGAACCCAACCCAGACGAGGTGGATTCCTATCAATGGGTCGAGCCGGCGCAGCTTTTCGCCGCGGCCGATGCCATGCCCGGAGTCTTTAGCCCGTGGATGATTGACGAGCTAGCGGACGATAAATTGCGCGCTGCGCTGTAATTTCGGTGCGCCAGTTTTATAGGTCATCTTCGTCGTAGAAGGCCGCGGCCACATAATCCAAGGTGGCATAGGCTAAGCGGCGCTCGTCCGTATCCAGGTCAAATTCCAGCACGTTATGGTCATCGCCGTAGCTGGGGAATCCGGGCTCGCCAGTGGTGGCAAAGTGGCGCAGCCATTCATTGAGCTCACTGGCGGGGGTTTCCTCGCCGGCCTCGTTTCTGCTTCCGTCAAAAAGAGGGCCCAATTCCGCACAATGCACCGCGGGGGAATGGGTGCGCGTAAACTCCATCATCCACGTCGGGCCTGGGGCATGCGCAGCCACCTGGGCGGCCCACCGGCGCACGGCGGCGTCACCGATGAGACGGCCCATTGGCCGCTGCGGATCCACGTAGTGCGCTAGCTGCCGCCACTGCTTGAAGTGCTCGTGCGATACGCCAAATTTGGGCGAAAGGTAGCTGGTAATAAAACCGGCTAGCGCCATCTTGTCTATGCGCTGCGCGGCGGGCATATCGTAGAACTCATCGCGGGTAGAGGTCACCACGATGGGAATATCCGCCAGCTCCTCGGCCTGCAATGGGGCAGGACCTAAAGCAACGTCGAAGCGGTATTTCTTGCGGAATTTGGCATACCCCTTGGCTAGCGATTCTGGGTCCAATTTCTCCAGAGCTTGGCGCGTTATGGACACACCGAGGCACTTGCGCAGATCCGCCACGCGGTGCTCAAAACGGTCGCGCGGGAATGCTGGCGAGAGTGCCAGTACGCGGCGGAAACCACCCCGGAAGTGATCGCGGCGCGTCAGCCATAGGCTCATCGCTGCACCGGCGGACTGGCCCACCAAAGTGATATTGGTCTTATCCCCGCCAAAGGCCTCGATATTGTCCTGCAACCATTCCAAAGCCAGCAGGCAGTCATCGATGCCGCGGTAGCGGTCCGCCTCATCGCCATCAAAGCGCGCGAAGCCAGCCAAACCGACGCGGTAGCCCACCTGCACTTGAATAACGCCGTGGCGCGCATTTGTCGTACCCGTAAGACGCGGGTCTTCGTGCGTTCCGTGCTCGTAGCGCCCGCCATGGATATAGACCACGACGGGGCACTCGGCGGCGTCGGCAGGCGCGGTAATAGACAGCGCAATGTCGTCTGGATGCGGCTCGCGGGCATCCTGGTCACAGGTGCCCTCTAGTGGCTTGGCGGGGGAGAAGGGGCTGGGTATGGTGCTATAGCGCACCGAGTGGAAATAGTGCAGGCCATCTCGGCGCACGCCGGTAATCCGGCCGGAGGCGGTGGCAACGGTAACGGGTATTTGGGCACTCGACATGTCTGCCAGATTACCGCGAGCAAGTAGGATGAGGTGCCATGGAGTGGTTGACGAGCTTGGGCAGCACGCTCTCGCAGTTTTTGGTGCAGGCGCCCGTATGGATACAAATGATCATCGTGGTGGCTATTGCCGTGCCACTCATGGTGGTCATCGCCTGGTGCCTCATGTGGGCAGTCGATCGCGTGGCCAACCGCGCCGCCGGCGTGATTTCTCAGCAGCGCAACCGCCGCACTAAAGTAGACCACCATGGCTGAGGAAAACAACGAGCGCGCACAGCAGGAACGCGCCGAGCTGCGCGCCAATCCGCGCGAGGGCCTCTGGGACCCCGAGTCCAAGCGCGCCGCCCAGTCTTCCGCCGCAACAGATACACCGGGCGCGCAGCCGATAAAGCGCAAGCGTGCCCTGCCCAAGTCCCGCGTCTCGCTCACGCTGTGGACAATGATCGCCCTCATCATCATTGTCGCGCTCATTGGCCTGTGGACTTAAAGACCCCGCCGATGGAGCCGCGCGGGAAAATCCAGTGCTAGCTCTTGCGGCTGGTGGATTCCAAACGCTGGAAGAATTCCAGCCCAGGAAGATCCTCGATAAGTAGGGCATTACCGGCCGTATCGCACAGCGGCACGCACCAATTGGGATAAAGCTCGTGGGTAGTGCCCGGCTGATTTTGCGCGCGTACATCACCCACCATGTCCACCAAGCTGGTGCACACAAGCGCCGAAGGCGTGCCAGCGATATACCGGTGCAGGGCCACGCTGAGATCCTCCTCCGCGCCGCGGGAGGCGCGCCCATCCGGATCCACGCGGTAATCGCGCTGCGGCAATAAGCCGCGGTCAGCTACCGCTCCCAGCACGCGGGCCTGCCACTCGATGTCATCGCGCTGCTCGTCCTCGACCGAGCAGGTCAGCACGCCTAAGCGCGCGCGGAGCGAAATATGCTCGCCGCGCAGGTACGCCAAGGTTGGCGGCAGATCGTGCGTATTGACCGAGGACAGCGCCAGCTTGCGGTACTTTTCCTGTGGCAGCGGGGAGTAGTCATCATCGTCGTGCTCAAACCATACGATGGATGTTCCCAATACCGCCTTGTGGGCGAGGACATCTTGTACCCATGGCTCCAGGGTGCCGAGGTCCTCACCAATGACCACCGCGCCGGCGCGCTCTGCTTCTAGCGCCAAGATACCCAGCATGGCCTCAAAGTCATAGGAGACATAAGTGCCCGTCAGCGGGCTGGCCATGCGGGGGATCCAGTACAGACGGAATAGGCCCAAAATGTGGTCCACGCGCACGCCGCCGGCATGGCGCAGCACGGTAGAGAGCATTTCGCGCCACGGGGCATAGCCCGCGGCGGCCAGGCGCTGCGGGTGCCATGGCGGCTGCGACCAATCCTGGCCCTGCTGGTTATAGTCATCCGGCGGCGCACCCACCGAGCACTGCGGCGCCAAATACTCAGTGAGGTTTACGGCATCGGCACCGCCTGGGTGCACACCCACGGCGAGGTCAGTCACCAGGCCTAGGCGCATGCCGGCATCGAGTGCGCGCTGCTGCGCGGCGGCCAGCTGCTCATCGCATAGGAACTGCAGCCAGGAATAAAAGCGCGTGAGCGTGTCCATGTCCAGGCCTTCGGCATGGCGCTGGCCCGATTGCGCCGCGGCATCCTGCTGCGCGCACCACGCCGCGAAATCACGCAGTCCACGGCCCTCCTCGCGGGCGTAGCGCACGAAGGCCTCCTCACGCTCCGGGGTGGGCTGGTAATTAAAGAGCTCGCGCAGCACCTGTAGTTTGGCCTCAAAAATGGTATCGCGCTCAATTTCCTCGGCGCTGCGGTTGCGCTGGCGAAACTCCTCCGCCAGCTCGCGCACATCATCCTGTAAGTCCTCTGGCAGGAGCTTAAGCTCCGGGATGGATTCGATGTGCAGGTAGAGCGGGTTGATAAAGCGCCGCGTGGTAGGCAGGTAAGGCGAATTTTCCACCGGCGGCAGCGGCTCGGCCGCATGCAGCGGGTTGACCAGCAAGAAATCCGCGTGCGGGGCGAGTGTTTCTGCCAGCTGGCCTAAGTCCTGGAAATCACCAATGCCCCACGAGAAATCCGAGCGCACCGAATAGAGCTGCGCCATCACGCCGCTAATCGGGCGCTCCACAAATTGATCGGCCGTAGAAAGGCGCGCCGGGGTAATGATGAGCGGGCAGGCATGCTTGCCGATGCCCCCGGACTCCAGCACCAATTCGTGGTAACCCATGGGCAGGTCCCCGGGAATGTGGAAGCTCGCCTCGCCCCAAAGCGTGCCATCGACGTTGGCGTCCGGGGCATCATTGGGATCCTGGTAGACCTCGCGGGTGCCGCCGCCTTCTAGCTCGATGTGTAGGTCGGCCGCAGCGCCAGCGTGGACGTGGACTACAAACCCGCGCTCTAGGCCCTGCGGTGCGACGACGCAGTGGGGGAGGGGCTGGGAGGAGCGGTCCAAGTAGTCGTCGTAAAGCAGCTGCGTTAATGCTGCATCGTCTGGGTCGTCATCGATATTGATGCTCAAGGCGCGCAGGGTATAGATGATGGTGTCTTCAGCGACGTGGACGGGGAAACCAGACTGGGAGGTATAGCTGGTGGCCACACCGTGGCGCTGGGCGAGTTCTTCAAGCAAGGCGCGGGTAGTCACAGGCCACATTGTGCCACGGGTGCAACGCGCCTGCTGGGGAACAGATTGGTACAGTAGGCGGAGATTAATAATTAGCTGTTCGAAAGGACACCGCGTGACCCTGCAAGAAGTCCACACCCCAGCCCAATTTACTATCGAGCCGGGCGAAACCTGCTTGACCGCCCTGATGGACACCGCCAAGAAGCGCCCACATGGCGTGATGTTTACTCGCCCTGCCAACTACGAATGGGTCAACGTCACCGGCAAAGAATTTATCGATGAGGTTTTTGAGGTAGCCCAAGGACTCATCGCCTTGGGTGTGGAGCAGGGAGACCGCGTCGCGCTGATTTCCGCCACCCGCTATGAGTGGTCCCTGCTGGACTTTGCCATCTGGGCCGCCGGTGCGGCCTCCGTGCCGGTCTATCCTTCCTCTTCTGCCTCCCAGGTGCGCTGGATTATTGAGGACTCGGGCGCCGTGCTCGCCATCACGGAAACCCGCGAGCATTCCGAGCTGGTTGAAAACCTGGTCTTGCAAGAAGACGGCGAGCCCAACCTCAAGGGCTCCCCCTCCCAGCTGCGCCGCGTGCTGGAAATTAACTCCTCTGCCATCGATACCTTGAAGTTCGAGGGCCGCGGCGTGGCCACCGAGGAGGTCTACGCCCGCATCAAGGCCACCTCCACCGATGACCTGGCCTCCCTGGTGTATACCTCGGGCACCACTGGTCGCCCTAAGGGCTGTATCTTGACCCATCGGAATTGGCTGGCCCAGACCCGCGGTCTGTGCACCAACCCGATTGGCATCTTCGCCGTGCCGGGCAGCCATACCTTGACCTTCCTGCCGCTGGCACACGTCTTTGCCCGTGCGGTATCCATTGCGGTGGCCATGCGCGGTGCCTCCCAGAACCACTGGTCCGATTTTTCCACCATTTCTATCGAGTTCGCCCGCTCCCGCCCGAACGTCATTTTGGGTGTGCCACGTGTCTTTGAAAAGGTGCGCAACTCCGCTGCCGCTAAGGTGGCCGATTCCGGCATCAAGACCTTGCTTTTTGAGCAATCCGAGAAGGTAGCCATCGAGTACTCCAAGGCTTTGGATAAGCCGGAGGGCCCGGACCGCCTGCTGAAAGCCAAGCACAAGGTCTTTGACAAGCTGGTGTACTCCACCATCCGCAAGGGCGTGGGTGGCAACGTGAGCTACTGCATTACCGGTGGCTCGGCCATGGGCCACGACCTGCTGCACTGGTACCGCGGCATCGGCATCCCGGTCTATGAGGGCTATGGCTTGACCGAGGTCGCCGCCGCGGCCGCGGTGGACTTTGTGGACCAGTCCATCGGCACCGTTGGCCCGCCGATGGGTGGCGTGACCTTCCGCATCAACGATGAAGGCGAAATCTGCATCAAGGGAGATATCGTCTTCCACGGTTACTGGAATAATCCGGAAGCCACGGCCGAGGCCCTCGAGGATGGCTGGTACAACACCGGCGACCTAGGTGAGATTGATGAGGACGGCAAGCTTGTTATCACCGGCCGCAAGAAGGATCTCATTGTCACGGCCGGCGGCAAGAATGTCTCGCCTGGCCCGATGGAGGATATCCTGCGCGGACACCCGCTCATCTCCCAGGCCATGGTGGTAGGCGATGGCAAGCCCTTCGTCGGCGTGCTGCTGACCCTGGATCCGGATATCCTGAAGCGTTGGAAACTGGATCACAATATTCCGGAAAATCGCCCCATGCGCGAGCTGGCTACCGATCCCACCCTGCGCGCGGAGCTGCAGGATGCCATCAACCAGGTCAACGCCACCGTTTCCCATGCGGAGGGCATTAAGAAGTTCTACATCCTCGAGTCCGATCTCACCGAGGAAGGAAACGAGCTGACCCCCACCATGAAGGTTAAGCGCAACGTGGTAGCGCAGCGCTATGCTGCGGCCATCGAGCACCTTTACAAGCGCTAAAACCACACTGCGGGGACACCCGAGGATTTCCCTCGGGTGTTTCTTTTTGCCGTGCTTGCCGATGCCCCTCGGTGCAGCTCACCCCACCACCCTCACCCCAGCAGAGGCGAACCTGCCATAAACCTGTGAACGGCTTCGGAGTGTCGCACGCCCGCGGCGACTGATCTGGCATAGAGTCGTGAAGCGTTACAGTAAACCTCAACCTCTACTAGAGGTTAGAAATGAGACTGCGGAAGGAGTGGCTCGAAGCCAATGCACAAAATCGCCGCCGAGCTGCGCCACCGCGAGCTCACACAAGAAATTTATAATATCGGCGACGAAGTCGCAGAATATCTCGAGCACCTCATTGAAGCCATCGAGGATTGGGACGAAGAGCTGTGCATGGATTGCCTGGCTGAGCTAGGCGATATCGTCGAAGATGCCCGCGTGGATTCTGGTAGGTGCGTGGGCGAACTGATGGGCCTGCGCCAAGCCTTGGTCTCTGGCGTGCGCTCCGGTACCATTTCCGCCGCTTCTTCCGGCGTGAACGACGTGGAAGAGCCGGAACAACTGACGCCGCGCCTATTGGACGAGCGATTCCCCATCTCCAAGCCCATCGTGGTGCACGAGCTGGCTGAGTCCCTGCGCTCTCGCACTCAGGCCGTGGCGGATTACCTCCGCGAGGTAG
Organism: Corynebacterium sp. ACRPF; assembly: GCF_022347395.1. Lineage (NCBI taxonomy): Bacteria > Bacillati > Actinomycetota > Actinomycetes > Mycobacteriales > Corynebacteriaceae > Corynebacterium > Corynebacterium sp. ACRPF. The sequence goes on along the minus strand of NZ_JAKRNB010000016.1, from coordinate 39,659 downwards.
TTGAGTACGTGCTTGCGCAAACCGACGCCGTGGCCCGCAACCTTGATATGGTCTCCCTGCCGCACCTGTACAAGCGCACCGGCGAGTCCGCCCTAATTGCGGTCCAAGCGTGGAAGCACACTGTGCTCGATACGCACCCAGCCTATGTGCGCACGATGCGCGGGCATAACCCGCCACAGTTCCTAGAGGAACGCGCTCGCATTGCCGCGGTGGTAGAAAAGGTCCGAGCCAAGCGCGAGGCTGCCCGCCGGGCTACAACCGCATAAACCACATAGACTTCCTTGTTTCACGCAAGGGGATGTTCACGGCCACCGAGATTCCCTCTCTCGGTGGCCGTTGAAGTTTTCTGCGCTAGGGTGCCCCAATTCGGGGAAGTATTTAGGGAAAATTTAGGTTAACGGCCGTTCCATATAACTTTTGTTATGCCTGTTCAGTGGTTTGGGTGCTGTATCCAGCGGTATTGTTGCTGGATCAACCTTAAAAATCTAAGTAGAAAATATTCTCAACGCACTGTAGGGCATTCCGCGTCCATGCGAACGACGCGACCTAGCACCATCCACACGCGGCGCGCGCAATTTCATTCTTTAACCACACCTACAGGGAGTTAATCCATGGGCGCACGCCGAACTTCTCGCCTTATTGCAGCGCAGTAGCCGTAGCCACTTTCTCTTCTATTACCGTCGTTCCTAGCGCCGTCGCCGCCGACGACACCACCTTCGTTGAGGAAAGGACTACCGACGATACCGTTAGCCTCAACGGCATCGAATTCGATGAAGACGGCAACCTGCTGGAGGAAAACAACGCCGGAGATAAGGCGATGGAAGAACTCGACGCGGAAGAAGACGCCGCCGAGTCTATTACCCCGTACGCCTTAGACGGCGCGGAAGAGACCGCCGAGGCTCCGGCTTCTGAGGAGTCTGCAAAGCCGACCACCCTCGAGGAACTTGCACAGACCGAAGCCTCCAACGGCGACGTCAATGTCAAGGTGGTCAAGGATGAGCAGAAGGACAAGCTCGTCTGTGAGGTAACTGATGCCCCTGACAAGGAAGGCAACATGCTTGACCTCAAGCTTGCGCTGGCAAAGGCCTTCTACGATGGCGGCGAAAAGATCCTCAAGACCGTCTGGGAAATCATCCCGGTCGTCGGTGACCTGGTTCCGTCCGACTTCATTGACAAGATTTCCGGCAAGACCTGGGACGGCATTGCCAAGCTGGTCGAGGAAGGCGAGAAGGACAAGACCGTTACCTGGGACCTCTCCCGCGCCCAGGGCATGGCCATCGGCCGTATCGATAACGCCGATGCCGATGTTGATATGAATAACCCGGATGCCGCTAAGAAGACCGTATCCGGCCTGCTCAAGTTCGCAGACGGTACTTTTGGCACGGGCGCCAAGGTTATCTTGAAGCTCTTCAATGCAGCCGTTACCATCGCCGGCCTGGTTCCAGGTGCGAGCGTCGCCGGCGACCTGAAGCTGAGCAAGGATCAGCAGGAGAGCATCGAAGACTCCCTGAACAACATCTCCACCGCAGCCTCCAATCTCGCGGCTGTGAACGCCCCAGCCGGCCAGCTGTGCTCCGATATGCTCAACGGCAAGAAGACCAAGAACCAGCCTGCCGAGGAGAACCCTTCCGAGGAGCCTTCCTCCGAGGAGACCACTTCCGAGGCTCCGGCTTCTGAGGATGCTACCTCTGCAGAGTCCACTCCATCCGAGTCTGCAGAAGAGACCTCCACCGAGGAGACTTCCGCAGAAGAAACGACCACCGAAGAGCCGACCTCTGAGGAATCCACCGAGCCTTCCACTACCGAAGCTGCTGTTGTTCCAGGCAAAGACAGCCAGGACGGCAAGGCCGGCCAGGACGGCGTAGATGGCAAGGATGGCCAGGATTGTCAGGACGGTCGCGATGGCCGTGACGGACGTGACGGTAAGGATGGCGAGAAAGGCCGCGATGGCCGCGATGGTCGTGACGGTCGCGATGGCGAGGATGGCCAGGACGGTAAGGACGGCCGCGATGGCCGAGACGGACGTGATGGTCGAGATGGTCGCGACGGCCGCGATGGCATCAACGGTAAGGACGGCAAGGACGCAGACATGTCTTCCGTCGCAGGGTTCTCCTTCCTGGCTGCGCTCGTAGGCGGCGACACGGTGTTGGGCATCCTGTCCACCATTGACTACCTCTACACCCACGGCATGCTGCCGAAGAACAGCGTCCCATGGCGTATCAACCAGTAAGACCTTCCTGTTGAGGCATTAGCTAGAAGCAGTAAAGCCTCCGCGAGCATATGCTCGTGGAGGCTTTTTCTTATTGCGGGTGAAGTTTCGGGGTTCTCTTGCGAGGCATTCGCCATTACCCTCCCTTCGCGCTCACCGGGACAGCGGATTCCGCGGCGAAAGCACCGCTGGTGAGCGCGAAGGGCGGCGGGATAGAGGATGGCGGGAGGCAGGAAGCGTGGACTTAGGCAGAACGGGCGGCTTTTTGTCTGGCGGAGATGGTGGAAATGAGGTCGGTCAGGAAGCGAGTGGGGTGGTCGATGAGCTGTCGCGGGGTATAGCAGAGGACGGTGAAACCGGCCTCGCGCAGACGTCGGTGGCGCTCACGCTGATGGGCAAGCGCCTTCGCGGGGATAATGTCGATGAGGTAGGCGCTGTTGATGCATAGGGCGGTCGTGATGCCGGGCAGCGCGGTGAAGGGCGCCTCGAAGAACATGGGCCAGGGGAAATCGGCCTCAATGAGGAGGGCGCGGGCGAAAGACTCGTAGGGAGAGCGGGAAAGGGAAGAGGCGTGGTGGATTACGGCGCGGACGATGCGGCTATTGCGCACTCGGCCCATGCGGGCAAACTCTTCCTTGAGGTCTTCTCGGCTGAGGCCGGAACGCAAAGCCGAGTCGGCGGCGATGAGGCCGTCGGTGAATCCGTGGTAGCGGGCGACGTCGATAACCGCGCGGGCCTTGGAAACGCAGCGGGTGCCGTCCACGAGGACGGGCTCGGGAAGTAAAGCTTTGCGGTAGATGCGCTCGGGATGGCGGCGGTCCTTGTGGGGAAGCGTATTGGTGGGAAGGGCCATTTCAATCTTTTCCTCGGCCGTGGCGATGACCCACAGTCCGTGCACGCGGGCGGCAGACTTGGAGATGAGCACCGCGGTATAGGCGCTGCGGGCGGCGGCGATGGCGCGCAGGCGCAGCTGGGAGGGGAAATCGAGGCAGTGGTAGTGATCGCGCCGGACTGCGATACGCGGTGCGAGTTTGAGGTAGGTGCCGTTTTTCAGGTCGGTCCAAAAGGTGGGGTGGTTGATGCGGATGGAGTCGATATTGGTCAGTGGTGGTGTCATGCCTCCTAGAAAAGGGCAGGCTGCCGGCCGGCGCGAGGAGGTGGCGGCCGGGCCTGTGGATAACGAGGCGGCCGTGAAGGCAGAGTGAGCGAAGTGGCGGCTGGGAAAGTTACGGCCACAGTTATCCACAGCCGGGGGCAACATCCCTTGCGCGCGGGTGCGAAAACAGCAAAGCCCGCGCCGGCCACAATGAAGCGGGCAGGGGCGCGGGCGAGGACGCGGCGAGAACTAGACGGCCGGGGGAGGGGTGACCTTATCTAGCTGCTCGGTAATCTGCGGCCACAGCTGGCCCATGATGTCGTCCCAGGTAAGGATCCACACGGCGTTGTCCTTATCGGCCTTGCCCACCATGACGAGCTGCTCGTTGCGAGCGCGCATGTGGTCCAAGGTCTTTTGCACGGTGGTGGAAGAAGACACGGACAGGGCAGGGCGGGAGAACTCGAGAACCGGGGTCTCTGGTTCTGCCAGCAAGGTATCGCGCACGTGGACCACGCGGGGGACGCGGGAGTCCTTAGGGAAGACCAGCACGCGCATGATGTTCTTGCGTACGACGAGGTCTTGGAGGTCGTCCACGGTGGCGTCGGAAGGCAGGGGCACTACCTCCGAGCCGTGCTCGCGGGCCATGGCGCCCACAGTGGAGTTTTCCAACTCGATGACATCAGAAATCTGGTTGGCAGACTCATCGTCCAAAGCGCCGGTCTCGCGGGAGTGCTCGACCAAGGTGCGCAGGGTTTCGGCGTCGTAGCCGGCCGCACCGGCGCGGTCGACGGGCTCTTCGCCGGCCATGGAGACCATTTTGTTAGCCATGACGTTGATCCACTTCAGCAGCGGGCGGAAGATCCACACGAAGCCGCGCGCGGGGACCGCGATGAACTGCAGGGCGGTCTCCGGGTGGGTAATGGCCCACGACTTCGGCGCCATCTCACCGAGTACGAGGTGGAGGAAGGTGACGACGAAGAGGGCGAGGAGGAAGCTGACGACGTCGGCAATGCCCAGCGGCAGTCCCGCGGCTTCTAGTGGTGCCATGAGCAGGTGGTGCACCCAGGGCTTGGTTACAGCACCGAGCACAAAGGTGGCGGCGGTAATGCCCAGCTGCGCGCCGGCGAGCATGATGGTCAGCTCATTGAGCGAGCGCAATCCGGCGCGGGCGGTACGGGAGTTTTCCGCATCCTCTTCCAAGCGGTTGCGGCGAGCGCCCATCAAGGAGAACTCGATAATCACAAAGAAGCCGGAAGCGGCGATGATAAGGAGGGTAACGAGGAGGTTAAACCACCACGATTCGGTCATTATGCATCCTCCTTCTTATCGGCATCATCGGAGTGGTCGGAGTAATCCTCCACCAACTCGATGGCGAGCACGGACGGTACGTGGCGGTCCACCTCTTGCACGCGCAGGCGGAGGGAGCGGACGGGTGCTTCATCGTGGTCAACCCAGTCATCGGGTTCGGCCTCGAGCTGGATGGTGTGTTCCTCGCCTACCTCAGGCAGAGCACCGGAGTGGGCAATGACGAGGCCGGCGACAGTCTCAAAGTCGCCCTCAGGCAGGTCGTGGCCGATGGCGCGCTCGATCTCATCAATCGGCGTATCGCCGTCGACCAACCAGTGGGATTCGTCCTGCTCGGTGATTTCCTCGGTTTCTTCGATATCGTGCTCATCGGTGACATCGCCCAAGATTTCCTCGGCCAAGTCCTCCATGGTCACGATGCCTACGAAGCCGCCGTACTCATCGATCACGCACGCCATCTTCTGGTCGCTATCGCGCAGCTCTTCCACCACATCCGGCAGCGGCATCAACTCAGGGACCACGACGGCCTCCTGCATGATGCTGGTGGCCTTGGTGGCGGCGGGCAGGTCGCTTCCCAGGACGTCGATAAGATGCACCACGCCGATTGGATTGTGCTCATCGTCGATGACGGGGTAGCGCGTGTGGTCGGTAGACATCATCTCGCGGACCTCACCGAGGGTGGTGTCCGGGTCAATGACGTCCACGCGGGAGCGCGGAATCATGGCGTGCTCCACGTCGTGCTCGGGGAAGTCCAGCAGGCGGTCGAGCACCATGTAGGTATTTTCATCCAGATCGCCGGCCTCATGGGAGGAATCCACGATGGATTCCAGGTCATCGGCGGTGGCGGAGGAGTCCACGTCTTCTACCGGTTCGATGCCAAAGACCTTAAGGATGGCATTGGAAGAGTACTCGAAGAAGTGGATGAGCCAGCCAAATAGTCGCAGGTAGAGCTGCGTGGAGGCGGCCAGCCAGCGCGCCGTCTTCATCGGTGCGGCGATGGTGTAGTTCTTGGGGAAGAGCTCCGCAAACAGCATCGTCGCAATCGTGGAGATGAAAAGTGCCGCGATGGTACCAACGGTGACTGACACTGCGGACGGAACGCCGACGCCGCCAAGCAACGTACCCAGTCCCTGGCCCACGAGCGGCTCGGCCACATAGCCGATGAGCAGGCCGGTAATCGTAATGCCGAGCTGCGCTCCGGATAGCATGAAGGAGGTCTGTTGGGTAATGGCCAGCGCACGTTGCGCTGTCTTATCCCCCTCAGCAGCCTGGGTCCGCAGCTGTGTGCGGTCCACGGACATATAGGAAAATTCTTGGGCCACGAAGTATGCATTCGCGACGATGATGAGGCCGATGACTACGAAGCCGGCCAGGATCATCACAATAGCCGATAACATGATTTACTCCCCACCGCCTAGAAGGTGGCAGGGACATCGACTGGGAGGTTCCACTGAGGGTGCCTTTCTACTAGGGAAGATGGAAACATACTACATGCTTAACCCCCATTTCAGCCATTTTGTTCCCCGCCTATTAGGGTTTTATCCATGACTGAACCCTTCGGGCTGTATATTCACGTTCCCTTCTGCGCCACTCGCTGTGGCTATTGCGATTTCAATACCTATACTCCGGGCGAGTTGGGCAGCCCGCGCGATCTTACCGGACCCTATCTGGATGCCTTGGACCGCGAGCTGGAGTTGGCGGCCGCGCGCGTAGGCCGCCCGGCCGAGACCGTCTTCATCGGCGGCGGCACGCCTTCTTTGCTGGGCGGGCAGGGGCTGACCCGGATCCTCAATACCGTCCGCTCCACCTTCGGCTTGGCGCCAGGGGCGGAGGTCACCACAGAATCCAACCCGGAGTCCACCTCACCGGAGTATTTTGCCCAGCTTGCCGATGCCGGCTATACCCGCATCAGCCTCGGCATGCAGTCCGCATCCCCCGGCGTTCTCCAAGTCCTGGAACGCGCCCACACCCCCGGCCGCGCCTTCGCCGCTGCTCGCGAGGCCCGCGCCGCTGGCTTCGAGCACGTCAACCTGGACATGATCTATGGCACGCCCACCGAAACCGATGACAACGTGCGCGAGACCCTCGATCGCGTGCTAGAAACCGGCGTGGACCACGTCAGTGCTTATTCGCTCATCGTAGAAGACGGCACCCGCATGGCGCGCAAGGTCAACAAGGGTATCCTGCCCGCCCCCGATGAGGACGTGCTGGCTCGGCGCTATGAGATGATTTCCTCCACCCTCGAGGCAGAAGGCTTTGAGTGGTACGAGGTCTCCAACTGGTCCAAGCCCGGCGGCGAGTGCGAGCACAACCGCATCTACTGGGTAGACGGCAATTGGTGGGGCGCCGGCCCAGGCGCCCACTCGCATTTGGGCAACGAGCGCTTTTTTAACGTCAAGCACCCCTCGCGCTATATCGATGCCCTCGGCCGCGACGAGCTGCCCATCAAAGAAACCGAGACGCTTACCGACGCCGACCGCCACATGGAGAAAATCATGCTCGGCCTGCGCCTGCGCGAGGGCATCCCGGAGGCCTGGCTCGATGCCCACGCCGCACCCACCCTCGAGCGCTTCATCGGCCGCGGCCTGCTCGAGCGCGCCGACGATCGCGTACGCATCACCAAGCCCGGCCGCCTGCTGGCCGATGGCATCATCACCGATCTCCTCGTCTCCGAAGAAACCTAATCCTCCTCCCGTCTAAACTTGAAAGCACGTGAAATAGCCAAGCGAATAGGAGCGCCATAGTGTCTACCTCAACCGATGCCCGCCGCAAGGAAGTCCTGCGCGCCATCGTGGCGGACTATATTGCCTCCCAGGAGCCCGTTGGCTCTAAGTCGCTCCTAGAGCGCTACCAATTGGGCGTCTCCTCGGCCACCATCCGCAATGACATGGCCGTGCTCGAATCTCAGGGCCTTATCTCCCAGCAGCACGCCAGCTCCGGCCGCGTGCCCACCCAGCAGGGCTACCGCCACTTTGTCGACTCCCTCCATGAGGTCAAGCCGCTGTCGGCCCCGGAGCGCCGCGCGATGCTCAACTTCTTGGAAGGCGGCGTCGACTTGGAGGACGTGCTGCGCCGCTCGGTGCAGCTACTGGCGCAGGTGACTAAGCAGGCGGCCGTCGTCCAGCTGCCCAATCTCAAGGTCTCGCGCGTCAAGCACTGCGAGGTCGTGGCGCTGTCCCCGGTGCGCCTGCTGCTGGTGCTTATCACCGATAACGGCCGCGTGGACCAGCGCAATGTGGAGCTCGATGAAATCATCGACCAGGACCAGACCTTCCGCCTGCGCGACATCGTCAATAGCGCGCTAGTGGGCAAGACGCTTACCGACGCCTCCGTGGAGCTCGCCCACCTCGTCGACGACGCCCCCTTGGACATCCGCCACCACGTGCTCAAGGTGGCCACCACGCTCATCGAGACCTTGGTGGAGCAGCCCTCCGACCGACTGATTATGGCCGGTGCCTCCAACCTGACGCGCGTGGCGCGCGAGTTTCCGGAAGGTTTGCCCAAGATTATTGAGGCGCTCGAAGAGCAGGTCGTCGTCCTCAAGCTGCTTGCCCGCGTTCCCGATCTGGGCAACGTCTCCGTGGTTATCGGTGAGGAAAACGAGGAAGACCAGCTGCGCCAAGCCTCCGTGGTGGCTACAGGCTATGGCCTGGGCACCGGCGATGAGGTGGCTACGCTCGGCGGCCTTGGCGTAGTGGGGCCTACCTTTATGGATTACTCGGGAACAATTTCTAAGGTCTCTGCCGTTGCACGGTATGTGAGCGAAATTTTGGCCGGCGAGCAGTGCGAGTAAACTGGCTGGCCGCGCATTATTTTTCAAGTTAACCCCAACAAGACGAATTAGAAGGAATATCTCTTACAGTGGCTCGTGACTATTACGGCATCCTCGGTGTTGATAAAAACGCAACTGACCAGGAGATTAAGAAGGCCTACCGCAAAATGGCCCGCAAGTATCACCCGGACCTGAACCCGGATGATGAAGCCGCCGCGGAAAAGTTCCGCGATGCCGCGCTGGCCCAGGAGGTCCTGCTGGATCCGCAAAAGCGCCAGATCGTGGACATGGGCGGCGACCCCATGGAACAGGGTGGCGGCGGTGCCGGCGCCGGTGGCTTTGGCGGCTTCGGTGGCGGCGGCCTCGGCGATATCTTCGCCGAGTTCTTCGGCGGCGGTGCCGGCGGTTCCCGCGGCCCGAAGTCCCGCGTCCAGCCGGGCAACGATGCCCTGCTGCGCACCCGCATCACCCTGGAGGAGGCCTACACCGGCCTAAAGAAGAAGGTCACCGTGGATACCGCGGTGCTGTGCGATAGCTGTGGCGGCACCGGCTCCGAGTCCAAGGCCAAGCCGGTTACCTGCGATAACTGCAATGGCATGGGCGAAATCCAGGAGATGCAGCGCAGCTTCCTGGGCAACGTCATGACCACTCGCCCGTGCCCGAAGTGCCAGGGCTTTGGCGAGGTCATTACTGACCCGTGCAACCACTGCGCCGGCGATGGCCGCGTGAAGAAGCGCCGCGATATCACCGTGAATATCCCGGCAGGCATCAATGATGGCATGCGCATCCGCATGGCCTCCCAGGGCGAGGTCGGCCACGGCGGCGGCCCAGCCGGCGACCTCTACGTCGAGGTCCACACGGAGGAGCACCCCGTCTTCCAGCGCAATGCCGATGACCTGAACCTCACCGTGCGCGTGCCGATGATTGACGCCGCCTTGGGCACCAACTTCACCATCGATCAGCTAAGTGGCGAAGAGCTCACCATCGATATCGAGCCGGGCACCCAGCCGGGCGAGTCCATCAAGGTCGATGGCGCCGGCATGCCGCGCCTGCGCACCGATGGCTACGGTAACCTCTTTGCCCACGTGGACGTCGTTGTGCCGAAGGACCTGGACCGCAAGACCCGCGAGTCCCTGGAGAAGATCCGCAACTCCCGCGACGAGGGCGCGCGCGTACGTACCACCGGCGACGGCCAAGAGGAATCCTTCTTCAGCCGCATTCGCGATAAGTTCCGCCGCTAATGTCGCTGCCCGTCTTCATCCACCCGGACCTTTCTGCCGCGCGCACCGGCGAGGCTTTCAGCTTCTCTGGCCCGGAGGCCCGCCATGCCGTGACAGTCAAGCGCATGGGGGAGGGCGAACGCCTCGAGCTTATCGACGGCACCGGTATCCGCCTCACCCTCACCATCACCGCCGCCACGGGCAAGGACTCCCTGGAGGGCACGGTCGAGTCCATTGTGACCATGCCTGAGCCCGCCCCGCGCGTGACCGTGGTGCAAGCCATCCCGAAATCTGAGCGCGCCGAGCTCGCCGTGGATCTTGCCACTCAGGCCGGCGCCGACGAGATCATCGCCTGGCAGGCGGATCGCTGCGTGGCCAAATGGGACGGCAAGAAGGCTCCCAAGGCGGTGGCCAAGTGCCAGGCAGCTGCGGATTCCGCGGCCAAGCAATCCCGCCGCGCCCGCCTCCCTCAGGTGCGCGGCCCGCTGACCACCTCGCAGCTCGTTCAAGAGCTCACCGGTGGCCGCGACGGCGCTTCCTCCAACGCTCCCACTGTGCTCGTGTTGCACGAGGAAGCAACAGTCTCCATCAAGGACGTGCCGCTGACGGACAATGTCGTCCTGCTCGTCGGCCCCGAGGGCGGCATCGGCGACGCCGAGCTCGATCGCCTCAAAGAAGCCGGCGCCATGCCCATCAAGCTTGGCCCGGAAGTGCTGCGTACAGCGAGTGCGGCAATGGTGGCGCTGGCGGCAATCGGCATGCGCACCGAGCGTTGGTAGGCGGCGCTGGTAGCCTAAAGCACGTGCCTATCATCACGAAGAAATGTGAGCTAGATTCCGCCTACGTCAGCAGCGTGCTAGGTAGCGCGGACGATAACTTGCGCGTGCTCAATAACCGCCTGGATGCGGACCTTTTTGCCCGCGGCAACGTGGTCACCGTCACCGGTCCCGATTATGAAGTGGCTCGCGCCGCCAAGATCCTCGATGAGCTCGAGGCCATCGCTCGTCGCGGCCACGCCGTGTCTACCGATACGGTCAAACACACTATGGACATGGTGGCCGTGGAGGCGCCGCAGTCGGTCTCGGCGGCGCTGGCGGCGGACATCGTTAAGCGCCGCGGCAAAGCCATTCGCCCGAAGACGGTGGGGCAGTCCGAATACGTGCAGGCCATCGACGATAATACCGTGGTCTTCGGCATCGGCCCGGCCGGTTCCGGCAAGACGTACCTCGCGGTAGCCAAGGCCGTGCAGGCGCTACAGACCAAGCAGGTCTCGCGCATCATTCTCACTCGCCCTGCCGTGGAGGCAGGGGAGAAGCTCGGCTTTTTGCCAGGCACGCTCAATGACAAGATTGACCCTTACCTGCGCCCGCTCTATGACGCCCTGCGGGACATGCTCGACCCAGAAATGATTCCTAAGCTCATGGAGGCCGGCATCATCGAGGTCGCCCCGCTGGCCTATATGCGCGGCCGCACGTTGAACGATGCCTTTGTCATTCTTGACGAGGCCCAAAACACCACGCCCGCGCAGATGAAGATGTTCCTGACTCGCCTGGGCTTTGGCTCCAAGATTGTGGTCACCGGCGATGTCTCCCAGGTAGACCTTCCACACGGCCAGGTCTCCGGCCTGCGCATCGTGCGCCGCATCCTGCGCAACGTGGAAGATATTCACTTCGCGGACCTGGGTTCCAAAGACGTGGTGCGCCACCAACTGGTCGGGCGCATCGTCAATGCCTATGAGACCTTTGATAATAAGAAAGCCGCAGAATACGAGGGAATGGAATGAGTATCGAGTTTCTCAATGAATCCGGCTTCGAAGGCGTTAACGAGGAGATGCTGATTGACGTCGCCTCTTATGCCTTCGGCGCCATGGACATCAACCCCGATGCCGAGTGCACGATCACCTGCGTGGATTTGAAGACCATCGAGGATCTCCACGTGCGCTGGATGGATCTGGAAGGCCCCACCGACGTCATGAGCTTCCCCATGGACGAGCTCACCCCGGGGGCCATCGCCGGTGGCGGCCGCCCCGATGCCGCCGATCCAGGCCCGGCCATGCTGGGCGATATCGTGCTGTGCCCCGAGTTTGCCCTGCGCCAAGCAGAGGCCGCCGGCCATTCCTTAGGCCACGAGCTTGCCTTGCTTACCGTGCACGGCTGCCTGCACCTTTTAGGCTATGACCACTCCACCCCGGCTGAGGAAAAGGAAATGTTCGGCCGCCAGAACGAGCTGCTTGCGGATTGGTACGACGACCTCGCCGAGCGCGGTGTTGCGTATCAGCCCAAGCCTTCTGGTCCGAAGGCTTTTCCCGATGCCGCCGAGCGCGCCAACCTGGACAAGCAGGTTCCTGGTGGGGGCATCCCTGCGGTGGGAGAACCACAAGATTGCCCGGAAGAATAATTTTTCGGTTTCTTTTGTGAGCGCGTGCGCCGCGTAGCACAATGGAAACCTATGACTATCCTTTCCATCCAGTCCCACGTCACCTACGGCCACGTTGGTAACTCCGCGGCCGTCTTTCCCCTGCAGCGCGCCGGCCATGAGGTATGGCCGGTCCACACGGTGAACTTTTCTAATCACACCGGCTACGGCGACTGGGGCGGGCCGATGATTCCGGCTAGCGATGTCACCTCCATCATCGATGGCATTGAAAAGCGTGGCGCCTTCCCACAGATCGACGCCATTCTTTCTGGTTACCAGGGTGGCGCCGATATTGCCGACGCCATCGTGGAAACCGTCCGCCGCATCAAGGCCGCCAACCCCAAGGCACTCTATGCCTGCGATCCCGTGATGGGCAATGCCAAGTCCGGCTGCTTCGTCTCCGATGAGATCCCGCCGCTTTTGCGCGACCGCGTCGTTCCCGTCGCCGATATCATTACCCCCAACCAATTTGAGCTGGGTTACCTCACCGATTCCGAGGTCGGCACCCTGGATGAAACCCTCGCCGCAGTAAAGAAGGCGCAGGAAATCGGCCCAAAGACCGTGCTGGTTACCTCCGTTAAACGCCCCGAGACCCCTGAAGACCAGATTGAGATGCTTGCCGTCGACGGCGACCGTGCCTTCCTAGTGTCCACCCCGCTGCTGCCGTTCAAGCGCAACGGCTCCGGCGACGTCACCGCCGCCTTGTTTACCGGCCACTACACCGAGACCAGCGACGTCAAGGAGTCCCTGCGCCGCACCGCCTCTTCCGTGTATGACTTGCTGGAAAACACCTACGAGGCAGAGACCGCTGAGCTCCAGCTCATCCAATCCCAGGACGTATTCGCGCATCCGCGCATGCAGTTCGACGCCGAGGAGCTTTAAACCCTACGCGGCCCCCGCTTTGGCGCGTGGGGCCTGTGAAGTTTGGCCTCCTAAAGTTAGGTCCATTCTGATCGGGCCGATCTGAGGAAAACTACCCCTCAGATCGGCCTTTTCGCCCTCAATTCAGCCTGATCTCTTTCGACTTTTCTCCTCCGCTCCCTCAAGCACCCGCACCTACGCCCGGACCAAGACCCCATGCCCCAACACAGCAGCAAAGAAGCATTAGAACTAATCGGAGATCTTGACTCCGTGGGCTATTATTGCGGGTAATGAGTTCTGATTTTGATGCACAGTTTGATGCGGCATTCGAGGGCCTGCCAGCAGACCCCGATGATGCCGTGTCGGAAGGCGCCGAGAATACGGCAGCCCCGCTTGATTATTCGCAATACACCGATACCCCGGAGGGTTTCCGCTCGGGCTTCGTATCCTTTGTCGGGCGCCCGAATACCGGCAAGTCCACGCTGACTAATGCCCTGGTGGGACAAAAGATTGCGATTACCGCTGACCAGCCGGAGACCACCCGCCACACCATTCGCGGCTTGGTGCACCGCGAGGATGCACAGGTCATCGTCGTAGATACGCCGGGCCTGCACCGCCCGCGCACCCTGTTGGGTGAGCGCCTCAACGAGGTAGTCAAGGATACATACGCTGATGTGGACGTTATTGGTCTGACCATCCCGGCCGATGAAAAAATCGGCCCTGGTGACCGCTGGATTTTGGATAACGTGCGCTCCATTGCGCCGAAAACGCCGATCATCGGTATCGTCACCAAGCTGGATAAGGCCAGCAAGGACCAGGTAGGCGCCCAGCTTCTGGCCCTGCACGAACTGCTCTCTCAGGATGACCCGAATGCGGTAGTCATACCGGTGTCCTCCAAGGAGGGCGTGCAGCTTGATGAGCTGGTGCAGGTCATCGTGGATCACCTGCCAGAAGGCCCGAAGTTCTACCCGGATGACCACATCACCGATGAAGGCCAGGAAAAGCGCATCGAGGAACTCATTCGTGAAGCCGCCCTGTCCGGCTTGAAGGCGGAGCTGCCACACTCGGTGGCGGTGCAAGTCGATGAGATGCTGCCGTCGCGCACCCGCGAGGGCGTGCTGGATATCCACGCCATTTTGTACCTGGAGCGCCCCGGCCAAAAGCGCATTATCGAGGGCAAGGATGGCCTGCGCTTCCGCCGCATTGTGGGCAACGCCCGCAAGGAAATTATTAAGCTGCTGGGCCAGAACGTATACCTAGACTTGCGCATTAAGGTGCTGAAAAATTGGCAGTCTGACCCGAAGTCGCTGGGCAGGCTCGGGTTTTAAACCACTATGCGCGAGAACTATCGTGACCGCGCAGTGGTCATCCGCACCTACGACTTTGGCGAGGCCGATCGCGTCATCGTCCTCCTCACCCGCGATCACGGCCTCGTGCGCGCGGTGGCCAAGGGCGTGCGCCGTGCCAAGTCGCGCTTTGGTTCGCGCCTGCAGCTCTTCGTCAACCTTGATGTTCAGCTATATGTGGGCAAAAATCTAGCCACCATTTCCCAGGCGGATACGGTGGATTACTTTGGCGCGCGCCTCATTGAGGACTATGAGCGCTATACGGCTGCGTGCGCGGTGCTGGAGTCAGCAGAGCGTCTTGCTTTTGCCGACGCCGACCATGACCCCTACCTCTACGAATCCGTCACCGCGACCTTGGAGCAGCTGCAAACGGCAGACCCAACCATGACGCTGGATGCCTTTTTACTGCAGGCGATGGCGCATGCCGGTTGGGCGCCGAGCCTTTTTAACTGTGCCCAGTGCAACCGGCCCGGCCCGCACCACGCCTTTCACCCGGCAGTCGGCGGAGCGGCGTGCCACGAATGCCGGCCTCCGGGTGCCGCGGAGGTGGATCCAGAAACCCTGCATCACCTGTGGCTTTTATCGCATAACTATCCAACGAATCCCACGAATGCGCAAAAGCAGGAGGGGCATCGCCTAGCGCGGGCGCACCTGCAGTGGCACATGGAGCGCAATGTTTCCGCATTGCAGGTTATGGAGCAGTAGAATATAGCCTGTGATTACGCCAGACCCGAACCGCACTTTGACCCCGCCGAATATCCCGGATGAGTTCCTGCCGCGCCATATTGCGCTGGTCATGGATGGCAATGGCCGCTGGGCCCAGGAAAAAGGCATGAAGCGCACCGAGGGGCATAGGCGCGGCGAAGCCGTGCTTCTCGACGTCGTCGATGCCTGCCTTGCTGCCGGCGTTCCCTACCTTTCCGCGTATGCGTTCTCCACGGAAAATTGGCGCCGCAGCCCCGAGGAGGTCCGCTTCCTTATGGGCTTTAACCGTGACGTGTTGCGCCGCCAGCGCCAGTGGCTCAATGAGCGCGGTGTGCGCGTAGTGTGGGCCGGCCGCCGCCCGCGCCTGTGGCGCTCAGTGATTAAAGAGCTCGAGGCTGCCCAGGAGCTGACCAAGGACAATACCAAGATGACCTTGGCCATGTGCGTCAACTACGGCGGTAGGGCAGAACTGGTGGATGGCTTTAGGGACATCGCCAAGCAGGTTGCAGCCGGCGAGCTTAACCCGCGCGATATTAAGGAAGAGACCATCGCGCAGCACCTCTATGATCCGGACATGCCGGATGTGGATCTCTTCCTGCGCCCGTCCGGGGAGAAGCGCACCTCCAATTTCCTGCTGTGGCAGTCCGCGTATGCGGAGATGATTTACCAGGATAAGCTCTTCCCAGATTTCACCCCGGAGGACCTTTTTGCCGCTATCGAGGAATACGCGCGGCGCGACCGCCGCTTCGGAGGCGTTAAGAAGTAACGCGCAGCACCGAAGCGGTGTGCGTTTATACCTCGGGGATAAAGATATCCTCGATTGAGCAGGAAAAGTGGCGCGCGATCTGAAAAGCGAGGGGGAGCGAAGGATCGTAGCGTGCCTTTTCAATACTGATGACCGTTTGGCGCGAAACGCCTAGCTCGGTGGCCAAGCCCTGCTGCGAGAGTCCTTGGCTCTCGCGAATCTCTTTTAGCCGATTGTCCATGGCTTAGCTCGCTGCCCGTTTGTGGGCAAAGTAGCTAATACCAAAAGTCCCGGTGACAAAGACTCCCAAGATGATAGTGAGCAGGGTGCCGGAAACCTGAAACTCCCAAAAAGAAGAAACAACGCCGAGGCCACCAATGCCAAAAAGCATGGCGTGCAGGGTGTTTTCCGAGGCCTGCGAATACCAATGGGATTCGATGGAATTTTCCGGATCGGGTGTTGCCCCACGGATGGTGTCCCGATCCACCATGAATAGCCAGCTAGCCGTCGTAGCAACAGGCAGTAGGCACAGTGCGTACACGGCAAACGCTAGTAGGGGCGAATCATCGTGTACGAACGCGGCCATGATGGCGCCGGCGACTGCAGCAAGGCTCACGCCAGCTGCAACGGATAGTGTGATGAGTTTGGTTTGCGTGCCGCCAAACTTGGGGCGGCCAAAGCGAGTGGTCTGCATGGGACCTCCTGTAGTAAACGATTGTAAAGCGTGCTTGACACACACTGTATGTCAAAGGACCTTTACTGTAAAGGAAGCTTTACCATTTTGAGTAAATTCATTCTTAAGGATGAATGGCAGCCTTTTAGGGTAGGGGCATGGCAGTGGATAACATCAGGTTGAAAGATGCGCTTATCGGAATAGCGGCCGTCATTGCAATGGATGTCCTCTTAGTGACGACAGTTTTTGTCATGATGAAGGCTGGTTTAACCACGGGTGGACTGGGCACGATCATGCCCATTGCGCTAGTTCTTTCAGTGGTAGTGCCGACGGCTGGGTTGGTGTACTACCTCAAACGGCGGGGAATTAGTCTCGGCTTTCTTCCATTGGGCCGGCGTGGTTGGCACTTATTGTGGCAGGTTCCTCTCGCTATTTTTGTAGCTGGAGTCGCAGCCGCGATTGTGGGGCCGCTGATGGGGATATCGCCCTCGGAAAATACATCTGCAGCAGATGGACGCGGTGTAATGGTGGTCGTTTCTTTGGCTTGCTATCTTTTGCTGGCACCGCTGGTGGAAGAAATTGTGTTTCGCCGCCTGCTGATGGGGTATCTAGATCGCAGTGTCCCAGCCTTTGCCAGCGTGATCCTCAGCTCATTGATATTTGGTCTCGCCCATATAGCGCCGCCGGTCATGGTGTATGCGACGTTTATAGGAATGGGGTGCGCGCTAGTAACCCGCTTTCACAATTCGCTGCGCGCAGGATTTGTTTTGCACTTGGTCAATAATGTGGTCGTGCAGTTGATCGCAATCTCGGCGTTATAGCCTTAGGTCGTGCGTTGCCACTGTGCGCCACAAGAGAAAGGGCTAGGGGAGGAGCGGCTTCGCTAAGCGGTGTGAAGGTGCTTAAGCGGAAGCGGCGCAGTTGCTGCAGACCCCAAAGACCTCGGCATCGTGGCCGGTGAGCTCGAAGCCGTACTCCTTGGCCACGGAGGTGGCCCACTTTTCAATGGGACCGCCATCGATTTCCTCGGTGCGGCCGCACTTGGTGCATACCAAGTGGTGGTGATGGGCGTCGGTATCGCAATGGCGGTACAGGGTTTCGCCATTGGGCATGTGGAGGGCGTCCACTGCATCGATATCGGTCAGGGACTGCAGGGTGCGGTACACGGTGGTCAGGCCCACCTTCTCCTCACGCTCCTGGAGCTCGTGGTAGATCTCCTTGGCAGAGGCGAATTTCTCCATTTCCCGCAGTATCTCAACCACTGCGGTGCGCTGCTTGGTATTGCGCGCGCCTAGTTTGGGAATACTGTCGTATAAAGCCATGACCGCAATATTATCAGTGCTTTTTCAACAACTGCATAGTCAGGCGGCTTTATATGCAGGGGTGAGGGGCTAGGAGGCGATCTTGGCGGCGTCGGCAAGCAAGCCCAAAACCTGCGGGGCAATAAGAGAGTACGTAACCTCGCGCCCGCTGCGTTCGGAATCAACAATGCCCGCCTGCTTGAGCACGCGCAGGTGCTGGCTGATGAGCGGCTGGGACTTACCAGTGGCCTTTACTAGCTCGTGCACGTAGTGATCGCGCTCGGCCAAGCGGGAAATGATTGCGATGCGTAGGGGCGAATCGAGGGCAGCGATAACGCCGGCAGCCGCAGAAGTATTTGGGGCCTTGTAAGTGGTCGTCATAGGGAATGTCACCTTCAATTAAATACCTATTACCTGTCGGTTACTCTTATATTACCCGATACGTGCAATAACTCGTATATATTTCAAATTAAATTCATGCCCCAATCCCACCGCCGGGAAGCGCTTCGGGTTAGACTGAACGAGATTGTCAAGACTGTCCCCTACCAGAGGAGTCCGAAAACTTATGGCATCCGTCATCGATACCGTTGTAAACCTGTGTAAGCGCCGCGGCTTGGTCTACCAGGCAGGTGAAATTTACGGCGGTTCCCGCTCCGCGTGGGATTACGGCCCTCTTGGTGTAGAGCTCAAGGAAAACATCAAGCGCCAGTGGTGGCGCCACATGGTGCAGTCCCGCGCTGACGTCGTGGGCGTGGACACCTCCGTCATCCAGCCGCGCCAGGTCTGGGTATCGTCCGGCCACGTCGAGGTTTTCTCTGACCCGCTGGTGGAATCCCGCCACACCGGCAAGCGCTACCGCGCGGACCACCTGATTGAGGCCTACGAGGAAAAGCACGGCCACGAGCCAGAAAACGGCCTGGCAGACATCAATGACCCAGAGACCGGCCAGCCGGGCGACTGGACCGAGCCGAAGGCCTTCTCCGGCCTGCTCAAGACCTTCCTCGGCCCGGTGGACGACGAGCAGGGCCTGCACTACCTGCGCCCAGAGACTGCACAGGGCATCTTCGTCAACTTCAAGAACGTGATGACCTCCTCGCGCATGAAGCCGCCGTTTGGCATCGCGAATATTGGCAAGTCCTTCCGCAATGAGATCACCCCAGGTAACTTCATCTTCCGCACCCGCGAGTTCGAGCAGATGGAGATGGAGTTCTTTGTCAAGCCGGGCGAGGACGAAGAATGGCACCAGTACTGGATTGATGACCGCTATAACTGGTACGTGGACCTAGGCATCAAGGAAGAAAACCTGCGCCTATACGAGCATCCGAAGGAAAAGCTCTCCCACTACTCCAAGCGCACCGTGGACGTGGAGTACGCCTTTGGCTTCAAGGGCTCCAAGTGGGGCGAGCTGGAAGGCGTGGCCAACCGCACTGACTATGACCTGTCCGTTCACGCCAAGGGCTCGGGCGAGGACCTGTCCTACTATGACCAGGCCAACGACGAGCGCTGGACCCCGTACGTCATCGAGCCGGCTGCCGGCCTGGGCCGTTCCATGATGGCCTTCTTGGTGGATGCCTACGATGAGGAAGAGGCCCCGAATGCCAAGGGTGGCACCGATAAGCGCGTGGTCCTGCGTCTGGACCGCCGCCTGGCACCGGTCAAGGTAGCCGTCCTGCCGCTGTCGAAAAAGGAAGAGCTCTCCGAGCCCGCCCGCAAGCTGGCCGATAAGCTGCGCGCCTACTGGAACGTGGACTTTGACGTCTCCGGCGCCATCGGACGCCGCTACCGCCGCCAGGATGAAATCGGCACCCCGTTCTGCGTCACCTTCGACTTCGACACCCTCGAGGACGATGCCGTAACCGTGCGCGAGCGCGACACTATGGAGCAGGAGCGCGTGAAGCTCGATGACCTCGAGGCTTACCTCGCCGCTCGCCTGATTGGGTGCTAGTAATGCATTACACCAGCTGGGATCGCTCCGACCGTGCAAAACCCGTGCTCTTGGCCGAGGAAGGCCCAGAGCAGCTGGGCGTATTCTCGGAGCATTCCGCGGAGGTGGACGGCCACTTCTGGCGCACCGAGGTCAGTGATCTCGGCGCCTCTGCCACGCTTGCCGATGGCTCCATCTACCGCCTCGCCGGCCGCCTCGGCCGCGATAAGCGCTTAGAGGCATCGCTCAACGGCCGCACTTTTCACTTCATCAATGAAAACAGCGGCGACTGGATCATCGATGACGTCGACGATGAAAAGGTAGGGCAGTTCACCGCCCGCAACTCCGGCGTGCGCAAGGCCATCCTGGAATTCGAGCACGATGCCGAGGGCCTGACCACCGCGGAAATCGCCGGCTTGAGCTGGTTTACCCGAGTTATCCTTGATGCCAATACCCAGGGCAAGGCATGGGCCTGGATCATCACCTTGGTCCTGGCATCCATCGTCGCCCTCGTCGCGCTATTCGTCCTCTAATGACTGCGCAGTGGACCTGGCGCGCGGGCGCTCTCACCAACGCCGAGGGGCACGAGCTTGCCTCAGTGCGCGACGGCGTGCTTGCCACCGCGGCCGGCGAGCGCCTCGCAGTAGAGTCCTCGCTGGATTCTTCCTCCCCGCGCTTCTTCCTGCGCGCGCAGACCGACCCGGGCGAGGATTTCTCGGTCACCCAGGCCGGAATCACCGTCACCCGCCTGCGCGCGACCTGCGCCGACCGCGAGTACCTGCTGGAGCGCCGCAATCCCTTCCGCCGCGAGCGCCGCATCGTGGCCCGCGGCACGGGCGCTGAGGTTGCCAGCACCGCGCCGGCCGGCGACGGCCTGCGCGTGAGCGTGGGCGAGCTGCCCGAGCTCGACGCCATCTTCTTGAGCTACGCCTGCGCGCTTCTCGACGCCACCCCGCGCTCCCTCCGCACCTAGCCCAGCGCCGGGGAGCCGGGCCACCCGCGCGCGAGCCTAGAGCCGGGCTGGAGGACGCTGCCGGGCTGCCGGGCCGTGCAGCGGGCTGGGCGAGGTGAGCTAGAAGGAGCCGCCGCGGAAGCCGCCTCCGCCGCCACCGCCGAAGTCGCCACCGCCAAAGCTGCCTCCACCGAATCCGCCGCCTCCGAAACCACCGCCGAAGCCGCGGCCACCGCCGAGCATCTGGCCGATGACCACGCCGGTGACGATATTATTGGCGGCATTGCCCATCTGTTGGCGCTGCTGCCGGCGGCGGTGCTCATCCATATCATCCTTGGCGCGCTGCAACGCCGCCTGGGCCGCGGCCACCGCCTCGCGGGAGGACTGCAGCGCGGCGCGGATATCGCTGCGCTCGGTGTGGAGGGCTTGGGCGTGGAGACGTTTGGCGTCGGCAAGCGCGGTGCGCGCACCCGAGCCGATGATGCGACCGCGGGAGGAAATGAGGTCTTCTGCGGCCTGGATATTGGATTCCGCTACGGAAATCTGCTGGCGGAAAAGGTCTAGCTGGCGCGCGTGCGTGGAGGTCTTTTCGCGCACGCGGTCGAGCGCCTCATCCAGCTTGGTATCGATGGAGGTCAGAGCAGTGTGCTGGCCCAGCGGGTCCTGTTGGCCGTGGGCCTTGGCATCGTTAACCGCGCTGCCGGCGCGGCCGAGCAGCTCCTCGAGCTTGTCCCAATCCGCGGTGGTTCCCTGGGCCTTGCCTTGGCGCTCGAGCTCGCGGGCCTTGTTGATCTCGCCCTCGACCTCGGCGATAAGCGCCTCGAGGTTGCCGCGGGCGGTGGCGATATTCTCCTCGGCGTTTTCCACGCCGGAAATGAGGCGATCCGTCATCTCGCAGGCGTGCTCGATATCGCGAATCAGTCCGACCAGCGGGCCTTGCTGGCCGGCCGGCTGGGCCTGGACCCTACGGGCCTTGTCGAGCAGTTTTTCGGCCTCATCGAGGGACGCGGCGGCAAGCTCGGGGTTATCGGCAATGGAGGAGAGCACGTGCTCGTCATAATTGCTCTTCAGCCCGGCCAGCGTGGACTCGGCCTCCGGCAGGCGGGCGCGCAGGCCCACGGTGCGCTGGGTGAGCTCGTCCAACTTCTCATCGGAATGAATGAGCAGATCGCGCATCTTGGCAAACTCCTCGGCCTGCGCGTCCAGGGCGTCATCGGCCTGGCCACAGGAGGAGACGATTTCCACCAGCATCTGGCGGCGCTCGGCCGGGGATTCCGGCACGGCATCATCCAGGCGCTGGCGCAGGTGGAAGGCCTTCTGCAAGGTAGAAGTGGAGTGGTTCATCGCCTTGGTAAAGGGGCGCACGCGCTCTGGGCCGAACTCGGAGAGCGCGATATTGAGCTCCTCCTTGCCGCGGCGGATGGACTCATCGGTAGAGACCAACTCCTCCTGGGCCAGCTGGTCCAAAGTCTCCAGCGGCAGACGGCCCAGCTGATCGGTATCGCCCGGGGCGATTTCGCGGGCCGACTCCAAAGTTTGCGCATTATTCTTCTTGGTATTGCGGCGCGAGTAGTACATGATTCCGCCACCGGCGGCGACGATGGCGGCCGCGCCACCGCCCAGCCACGCTAGGCCGGAAGAATCGGAGGAGCTGGAGGAACTGGAGTTACCCAAGGCGGCGTCGGCAAGCGCGAGGGCGGAAGCACCGTACTCATCGCTGGCGAGCTTGTCATAAGCGGCGTCATACATCTGGTCGAGCCGGCCCTTAGGCCAATCCTTGCCGGTCTGCACTCCCATCTTGCGGTCATTGATGGAGAGCGCATAGACCGCGGAGTTCGGCCCCTTGTCCTTGACCGTCGCTGCGGCAAAGGTTTCCGGATCCGTGCCTAACTCATCGGTGATGTAGACAAAAAGGGTTCGGTGCTCGTCTTTTTGCAGCTGGCCAATCTTTTCTCTGAGTTCGGCCTTTTCTTCGGTGCTTAATACGCCCGCATCATCGGTGACCTTGTCCTGGAGGGTTGCAGTGCCCTGCGCCACCGTGGTGGTCTCGGCGGCAAAGGCAGACCCCGCACCGATAGAGGTGCAGCCCAAAATGAAAGCGGCGATGGCCGCGTGGCCCAAACGTGCACTCAAATTCATGCCCACCACTTTACCGGCTACCCTTCGCCCTCCGGCGGGTAGTGTAATAGGGCAGTGAAGTACGCAATTGTTTTAGGAACCGCCCAATATGACGGCCGCCCCTCCCGCATTTTGGCCGGCCGCCTGCGCCACGCCGGTGAGCTCGCCACGTCCGAGGGACTGGAGGTCATTACCGTGGGCGGCAAGCTGCCTGGCGATAGGTTTACTGAGGCCGGCGTTGGCCGCACCTTTCTGCGCGAGCATTTCCCGCACCTAACCGTGCATGCGGTGGAGGAGGGGATGGATACCCGCAGCTCCCTGAAAGAGGTCAATGAGGCCTTCGCGCTTTCCGACGCCACCATCATCACCGATCCCCTCCACCGCCTGCGCACCGCACTCATCGCCCGCCAAGAGGGCATCAAGGCCACCGTCTCCGGCACGCCGTACTACCCGGCCGCGCGCTTTTCTAAGCCGTGGTGGCGTTACCTTGCCCACGAAACCGGTGGCGTGGCCTATGCGCTGGTGGCCGGCCTCTTACCGCCGCGCGGCGCCGCGGCACTGCGCAATGGTTTCTACCGCGTGGAGCAAGTGTTGCGACCCAATCAGAAGTTGCGGCATCAGACGATCCAACAGGAAGATAGGGATACTTTTCCACGGCGATAAGAAAGATCGCATGATATTCTGCAGGCTGACGAAACATTTCTAGGGGAGAAGGGTTTCTTTTCCGCTACATCAGGAAATAACACCGAGCCATGTTGGTCAGCGCTGAAATGCTACGAAGCCTCAGGAGGAAAGCGTGTTAAAACTGGAAAACCTATCTGTGAAGCTAGGCAGGAAAAGTAGTCCGCTATTCTCTATCAACTCTGTGCATGAGCCGGGGACCCTTACTTGGATTCGAGGTACCTCTGGGTCCGGCAAATCGACGCTGCTTCGCGTTATCTCTGGACTCCAGAAGCCAACATCAGGAACCGTCAATATTTTCGGACATGATTTATGGAGCTCATCCGCTCGAAACAGAGATAAATTTCGAGCTAATTCGATGGGAATAGTGTTTCAAGATTCCGGCGTAGTGCCCTGTTTGACAGTCGCCGAAAACCTTTCCTTCGCGCAAGGGCTAAGCGGAGTAACTGCGGACTCGGACGCTAATGGCTCTTTGCTAGCTCAACTCAATATGAGTGAATACGGAGCCTCTCTACCGCACGAGCTTTCAGGGGGACAACGCCAACGTGCGGCCATAGCAACGGCAATGTCTAAAAAGCCCCAACTCGTTTTCGCAGACGAACCGACGAGTGCATTGGATGAGGACAACGCATATTCAGTGTTGCGATATCTGCATAATTACATTGTAAGAAACCACGCAATCGCCTTGGTAGTTTCCCACGATGACCGTTTAGCGCAGTTTTGTGATCAGGTTTTGGAAATCGGGGTAAACCAATGAATTTTCGCGCTGTGGAAGCGAAGATCCGTAAAAGCACATTTGTGGAGAGTATCCCGCTACTAGCTACCTCGTTTGTGATCATCTTCTTTGTCTGCCTGTTAGTCTGCACTGTAGCGGCGGACAAAGTAGCCGAATCTATGGCAATGGGGCTGATGTATTCGGCTCTCGTATCGATCATTCCCTTTACTCTGGCACTCAAATACAGCTTAAGGCATGTGGTGGAGGGGAGGCGCCACCACTATGAGGCCCTTCGTTTATTTGGGTTAGCATTAAAACGAATTCGGCGAGCGTTATTTCTTGAGCTACTTATAGTTTATTTTTTCTTTTCAATAGTTAGCGCAGTTCTGGTTCCAGTGCTAATGAAGCCAATCTTCCTGGTTCTATATTCGGGTTTTGGTATTGATCTTCCACAAGGACTTCCTTCACCGCTGCTCGTCGCTGTGATCTCATGGTGCGCGATCACTTTCCTGAGTTTCGTTCCTTTCCAACAGGAGACGAGAGTTTTGGAAGATTTGAGCCAAGGCCCAGCTCGCATAGATCCAAATCCAAGGAATCCGCGGGCTGCAGAACTCCTTCGATATCCTCTAGGGATAGCGGCCAGTGTTGTATTGCTGGTGGGATTTGTGGCGATGCCCCAGGCGGATCCGTCTAGTAGGTGGCCGATGATTTTCGTCTACTGCGTCCCCTTCTTGGTGAGTGCTGCTTCTGTATTTTTCTACGCAGTTGTCTTATATTTCGCCGAATATCTCTCCCTCAAGATTAGGGGATGGGATCCTCCGATTTTAGGAGTCCGGTATGCGCGGTCTTTTATCGCCGCTACTACATTGCGGGTCTCTTGTGTTTTTATCTTGTTTCCCATCATTCTTTTTATTGTGAATGATTCAGCCCTCTACTCAGCAAGAGAAGAATTGGCTGACAATGTAAGGGACGTCTATGTAGGGGCGCCGCAGGATGGACAAACTTTCGGCACCTCCGCCGCTAAAAACTTTTGTCAGGACCACGCCGCAGATTGCCTAGGAGTTCTTAGCTGGGTTCCTGCTGTCCAAGACTCGGGAGAGCTCCAACCTTCCACTATGGAAGACGGAGCTGTCTTTGCACTAGTAGAAGATAGGAACGGAGCAGTAGGTTCCTTGGTCAAAGACCAAGGAGTAGTTGAGACGGACCCCCGATCTCCATTTGATCAAACGTGGATGCGGCCATGGGATAAATCCTTTAATGCTGAAGCAGATCCTACTTGGGGAGCGGGCGAAAGGAAAGATGAAGGGTATGCTGTAGCAATTTTTTCGAAGCAAGTCGAATTGAGCGACAGTCAAGAGATGGAGGTTGTAGGTGCTCAGCAATGGGCAGAAAACCTACCTTCAACGTTGCTTTACGGTCCAAACGGTACTGGTACAAGCGAATTTATCCCGTTGTTCGCCTACGTGATTGTTGGGGGAGCAGTTCTCATATTCGGACTGGCGTTGGCTCAACAAGGTCGGCTCATTCGCTTCACTAAGACCATTTGGGAACAAGGCGTCTCAGTTGCTGAAGCGCACAGGAACAGGAAATTGGCTAATTGTTTGCCTTCGGCTTTTGCTTTGGCCTTATCGCTAGGATCAGCCGCTCTACTGGGCACATATATGCATTCTTATATATCGCATAAACTTGTACTGCACTTTCCAGCTGTCCCGTTTGGACTCATACTTTTCCTGGTGGTAGTTGTGGGCTTGGCTGCTGTGGGCAGCAACTTTGTGAAAGGCCCGCAGCCTGCTAAAAACTAGGCGGCCACGTTGCTCACCCCAAAGGCCAGTTCCCGGAATATGCTTGGGTCGTGTCCTATTCTTATTCCGCGCCCGACTTCGCCCGCCTGGCCGATGAAAAGCCGAAGGGCTCCGCTTTCCATACCGTGGAAGAACATCGCGGTGTATTCGCCCGCGACCGCGCCCGTGTGCTGCATTCGGCAGCCCTGCGGCGCTTGGCCGATAAAACTCAGGTCGTCGGCCCGCGCGACGGTGATACCCCGCGCACCCGGCTGACCCACTCCCTGGAGGTCGGCCAAATCGCCCGCAGCATTGGCTCCGGGCTCGGCCTCGATCCCGATCTTTGCGATATGGCCGGTCTTACCCATGACATCGGCCACCCGCCCTATGGCCACAATGGCGAGAATGCGCTCAATGAAGTTGCCCTTAACGGCTTCGAGGGCAACGCCCAAACCCTGCGTATCCTCACCCGCTTGGAGCCGAAGGTCATCGTGGACGATGCCCGCGGCGAACCCCAAAGCTTTGGCCTCAACCTCACCCGCGCGGCCCTCGACGGCGCCTGCAAGTACCCGTGGACCAAGACCAACCCGGATGGCACCACCAACCGCAAGTACGGCGCCTATGACGAGGATGCGCACCTTTTAGACTGGCTGCGCGAGGGCCATACCGATAACCGCAAGTGCATCGAGGCCCAGGTCATGGACTGGTCCGATGACATCGCCTACTCCGTGCACGACGTGGAAGATGGCATCATCTCCCGGCGCATCTCTTTGAACGTGCTCTGGGACTTGGTGGAGCTGGCCCAACTGGCAGAAAAGGGTGCCAAGGCTTTCGGCGGCACCGCCGATGAGCTCCTAGAAGCGGCCGATAGCCTGCGCAACTTAAGCGTCATCAACGCCATCGGCGACTTTGACTATTCCCTGCGCGACTATGCCAACCTGAAGAAGATGACCTCGGAGCTCGTCGGCCGCTATGTGGGCGCGACTGTTGGCGCCACCAGCGAGGCCAATGCCGAGCTCATCGCCTCCAATAGCCTTGGCCGCATGCACGGTGACCTCGTTGTGCCCAAGCAAGCCGAGGCCGAGGTCAAGCTGCTTAAAACCATCGCCGTCCTCTACGTCATGGATGTGCCCGCCCACCTAGCCCGCCAGGACCGCCAGCGCGAGCGCATCTACCGCGTCTACGATTACCTCGTCGCCGGCGCCCCCGGCTCCCTCGATGCCACCTTCCGGCTGTGGTGGGAGCAAGCCGATTCTGATGCCGCCCGTGACCGCGCCATCATCGACCAGATTGCTTCCATGACCGAGTCCCGCCTCGAGCGCCTGGCCCGCCGGAGTGCGGAGCTGTCTGGGTTTTTGAGTTAGAACAAGCTTGGATTGTCCTAGGTCTGCGACGCTCACAGTGTTCTATCGCGCTTGAAGGATCGTACTGGAGAGTCACCGTTTCAGCTCGGGCAAATTTCTATGACCTAAACAATGCGTAGCTCGTTAGGCCTGAATGTTCTGCTTTTCCCTTTTCTCTGTATTTAGACGCGACCTAACTTGGAAAGAGGAAGGGAAATAATTCCTAGCCAAAACATTTGAATCGCGTTCATTTTGGCGTAACTATTCCGACAACCTTACGTAAATCGGGCGGCCTACTCTAAGTCCCATTCGCTTCTACTATGACTGGACGCGAACTCTCTCCCATTTACCAAGTATCAAGGAATTCTCGTGTCTCAACGACGTTTTTATAAGGCCGCTCTGATCACCTCCATCAGCCTGGCCGGTTCGAGCCTAGTGGCTCCCGCATTCGCTTCTGCTCAATCCCTGCCTAAAGCAGATATATTCGATATGGCCCTAGACGATGAGGCCATCACCAACTCCGCCTCCGAAACCGAGCCGCTAACCATCGGTGCGCCCTCGGTGGAACAGGACAGCGTGCTTGAGCGCCCTGTCGCTCATTTCGACGGCCGCAAGGATGCTGTCGGCTTCGATATCGGAGATAAGTTTGACCAAGTAAAAGACGGCTTCACCGTGGAGTGCGTTTTCCGCTATGACGGCGATTTTGACGGCAACGAAAAGAGCCTGTGCGCTAATAAAGAAGCCGGCGGTTGGGCCATGGTCATCTACGGTGACCAGCTGACCTTTACCGTTAATGCCAACGGCGGTTATAAGAAGGCCCAACAGAAGATGGAACCGGGCCAGTGGTACCACGCGGTCGGCGTATTCGATGGCCACAAGAATGAGCTTTATGTCAACGGCGAGAAGGTCGCCGAGAACACCGGCGCCACCGGTGATATCAAGAAGCCAAAAAGCAATTCCACCGCAGTGATGATTGGCGCTGATTCCGGTCCAAATAATAGCGCCCAGTTCTATTCGGACGTAGCGGTCAGTGAAGCACGAGTTTTCTCTAATCCTCTTAGCGCGCAAGACGTGACGGCCCTGTATGAGGATTCAAACTTAAGCACAGACAAGAAGGCAGAAATCACCAGCTCCACCCCGAGCTCTGGTGACCACCTGACCAGCCCGGTGACCTTCGATGTCGAAGTAAATGATGAAGCTCTCATCTCCCGCGAGCTCACTTACACCTTAGATGGTGAGGAGATTGAGCGCGGGCAGGAAATCGGCACTGGTCTTAAGGAAGGCAACCACGTCATCGAGGTCGAAGGCCACGATGTATTTGGCAATCAAATCTCGCAGTCCATAGATTTCACTTCCGGCAACTTGCCGGGCGCTGCCGGAACCGATTCCACTCCTACTAGCAACGGAGCGACCATCTCCGCCCGCGCAGAAAACCCGAGTGGTGGGGATGTGGAGACCACCTTCACTGAAGCCGATGTCAGCGTAGCGGAGAAGGGCTTCCAAGGCACCTTCAAGGAAATTCCTGAGGACCTGGATTTTGAATACCAGGAGGGGGAGGACTTCGAGAAGTCTTTGAATCCGTCCAACGAAGAGGCACAAAAGTCCGCTTCTACCGAGAACATGCCTTTCCAGCGCTTTGACCTAAAACTCAAGGATGCGGAGAAAGACACTCACGATCTCGCCTGGTCCGGCGCGGTGGATCCCAAGCGTGCCGTTCGCCTCATGGCGTGGAACACCAAGACCTCTGCGTGGGAAAAGCTCGCGGAGTCTCGCGGTGTATCCGAGGATGAAGTCAGCCTGAGCGCGCAGGTAAATGCTGACTTTGTCGATGGCGATACCATCCACACCATGGTGGTGGGCTATGACGTCTTTGCAGATGATCTCAATGAGCCCGTCAACGAGGAATTCGCAGATGCCAACGACTATGACTTTGCCATCGCGCACCACACCGATACCCAATATCTCTCCGAAGGTGCGGTAGAAAAGGCCACGGCAGAAGAACGCAAGAAATGGGAAGAGGGCTATACCGCCGCCACCAAGTGGATCGCAGATAATGCAGAAGAGCGCAAGATTGCATACTCTGCACACACCGGTGACCTCATTGAAAACTGGCGCGTAGCAGGCGAGGACCGTGCCAACGCCCAGAAGGAATTCGAGGTCGCATCTAAAGCACAGAAATACCTGGACGATGCCGGCGTGGTCAACGGCGTGCTACCAGGTAACCACGACAACATCAGTGGCGAGGATGTCGGTGCAGGCAACCTGTACAACGAATACTTTGGCCCAGAGCGCTACGAGGCACAGCAGGGAAAGGGCAAGTGGGCCAAGGAAGATGCTTCTTATCACCCTTATGCCGAGGGCGATAATGACAACCACTATGACCTCTTTACTACTAACGGAATGGACTTTATCGCCCTGCACCTGGGCTATGACGTCACCGAGGAAGAGGCCGCTTGGGCCGATAAGGTACTCAAGCAGTACCCAGACCGCAACGCCATCGTGCTTACCCACGCCTACCTCAAGCCATCCAATAGCCCTAATGGACGCAACTCCGACTTCTCCCACGATGGCGTGATGGTCTATGACAACGTGATCAAGAAGAACCCGAACGTCGCTTTGGTCCTGGCCGGTCACGAGCACGGCGTATCCATTGTCACCCGCAAGGATGTAGGCCACACCAATAATCACGTGACCGAGCTATTAGCGGACTACCAGTTCTACGAGGTTGGCTCCGATGAACTGGGTCTGACTGAAATGGGCAAGTACGACGGCGATACCGGCCTTCGCTTCGGTTCCAGCTACCTACGTCTGTTGCAGTTTGATCTGAAGAACAATGAGATGGTCGTGGATACTTACTCGCCGTTGCTCGATGATCATAACGCTACCGAGTACGACGATCGCCAGCGCTATAACGGCCATGAAGATGAATTCCGTGTGCCGATTCAGTTCAAGACTCGCAAGACGGACTTCCAGACCAACTCCATGGTTGCGCTGACCGATACCGGCAAGGAAATTGGTAAGGACACCGCTAAGTCCGGCTGGCCTACGAGCACGGTCTACAAGGACCTCAAGGCAGGACAGACCTACGGCTGGTATGCCACGACTGCCGACGCCTCCTCCAAGGACACCAACAAGCGCGGCATCGTCCGCCAGTTCGGCGTCTTCACCGCGCAGGAAAATACTGCAGATAACGCAGCTCCTGAACTTATCGTCCCCAGCGAGAAGCTCACCATCTCCCAGGGCGCAGAGGCCGATCTGACCAAGGGCGTGAGCGCCAAGGACAAAGAAGACGGTGATCTCACCGACAAGGTGAAGGTTATCGGCAGCGTGGATACCTCCAAGCCAGGCACCTATTCGGTGACCTACGCAGTCACGGACTCTGCTGGAAACCAGGCTCTTGCTTCTCGAGTCGTAAAAGTCACCGCCACCGACGGGAACCACAACACTGGCAGTAGCTCCAGCTCCGAATCCTCCTCGAGCAGCTCCAGCTCGAACCAGGGAAGCTCTCATCGCGTGCTCCCTGCCATCTTCGGTGCCCTTATTGGTGCTGTGGGCGCCACCGGAATCATCGCGGGTATGCTGAACTACTTCGCGCCGGAGACCATCCAGAAGCTGAAGCGAGCCTTCGGGTTCTAAAGCGCACAGCACCTTTGCCGGTGCTAGAGCTAAAACGCCCGGTGGTACGTGAATGAAAAAGCCGAACCGAGGATTCATTTCCTCAGTTCGGCTTTTAATCGGTGTACCCACCGCGATTGGTAGGGGGCATGAAACCGGCTAGCGCACCAACTTAACGCCCTGATCCTCCAAAACGGTGGCAACACCCTCCAACTCCGCGTCCGCGATTTTCATGTCGGAGGCAATGATGACGCTGGTGCGCTGCTCGCGTAGGAAGTCCGCGAGGTCATCGAGGTTGCGTGGCCCACAATCTTCGCAGCCGCGAGTGCGGCCTAGCGCGTTGAAGAAGTCCGCGCGGGTGCGGATGTGTTCAGTAATGAGGATGCGTTGCATTATTACTCCTCCGCGTCCGGGATAGAACAGAAACTTTCATAGTGGTCATCGGTGTAGTACCACACGTCCGGGTCGGTCTCGCTGCCGCCGCCGGTGATGATGCGGCGGGCGCCGCGGTTCTTGCTGCCCGGGGTTTCTACCGTGTATTCGCGGTAGTAATTCTTGTCCTGCTGCGGCAGGCGTCCCTCGTAGTTGCCAAAGCGGGCATTGTCATTATCCGGGTAGTCATAGGGTCCACCGGCCAAGATATCGTCCGCGGTGTCCTTCGCCTCGGCGGGGAGGGAGGACATCTCGCAGGTATCGGCGTCTCCAGCCCTAGCGCCACCTGCGGACTCAGACGGCGAAGAAGCAGAGGAATCATCATTGCCGCCGAGGTCGAAGCCGAAGTAGCCTGCAACGACGGCAAGCGCAAGGCCGCCGAGGGCTACTGGGAGCGATTTCTTAGACGCTTGGGACTTGGGCATACCTTCATTCTTGCAGGTGCAGCGACAAATACCGAAATCGGCCGGCGCTCCCAACAAGGCCAAAAATTCCCCCGTCACGGGGGTAGGTAAAGGCATGCGGAATATACCCCATCAGAGGGTAATTTCCGCCCAAACCGTGAACCCAGAGGCACCACACCATCCTGGCCCAGCCATTTGAACATTCCCGCCGCGCGCGGGGTAGTCTGTACGCATGGCAAAAGGCAGAATTCCGGACAGCGACATTCAAGCTATCCGTGAACGCGCGCCTTTAGAAGAGATCGTGGGCGAGTACGTTCAGCTCAAGCCCGCCGGACACGATTCGCTCAAGGGCCTGAGCCCATTCAAGGATGAAAAGACCCCGTCCTTCCACGTGCGCCCGCAGCGCGGTTACTATCACTGTTTTTCCACCGGCAAGGGCGGCGATGTCTTTAGCTTCCTGATGGAAATGGAGCAGGTCTCCTTCCCGGAAGCGGTGGAAGCGGTAGCGCAAAAGATCGGCTACCACATTAACTACCAGGGCGGCTCCACGGGCGCGCGCAATGAGAAGCCTGGTACCCGCCAGCGCCTCATCGCTGCGAATAAGGCCGCGCACGAGTTCTACCGGCAGCAGTTGGAGACGCCGCAGGCGGCCACCGCACGCGATTTCCTGTTGGATCGCGGCTTTTCCCGCGAGGTCATCTATGACTTTGAGTGCGGCTATGCGCCGGAGGGGTGGGATACCGCCACCAAGCACCTGCTGCGCTTGGGCTTTTCCTTCGAGGAGCTGGAGGCGGCCGGTATTTCCAAGATGGGCAAGCGCGGCCCCATTGACCGCTTCCACCGCCGCCTGCTGTGGCCCATCAAGGACCTATCTGGCAACGTGATTGGCTTTGGTGCCCGCAAGCTTTTCGACGACGACAAGCTCGGCAAGTACATGAACACCTCCGAGACCATGCTTTATCGCAAGTCCAAGGTGCTCTTCGGCCTCGATTTGGCCAAGCGCAATATCGCCGATAACCACCAAGCCGTGGTGGTCGAGGGATATACGGACGTCATGGCCATGTACGCCGCCGGCGTGAAGACCGCAGTGGCATCGTGCGGCACCGCCTTTGGCGGTGAGCACCTCCAAGTGCTGCGCCGGCTCATGCTGGATGATTCCTACTTCAACGGCGAGCTCATTTATACCTTCGACGGCGATGAGGCAGGGCAGAAGGCCGCCATGCGCGCTTTTGATGGCGAGCAGAAATTCACCGGCCAGTCATTCGTCTCCGTGGCGCCAGACGGCATGGACCCGTGCGATCTGCGCCTGCAGAAGGGCGATGCCGCAGTGCGCGAGCTCATCGCGGACCGCATCCCCATGTTCGAGTTCGTCATCCAATCCGTCATCGCGGAGTACCGCATCGATACCGCGGAGGGTCGCCTGCAGGCCCTGCGCCGCGCAGTCCCCGTGGTGGCGCAGATCCGCGATCAGCCCTTGCAGCGCGAGTATGCCCGTCGCCTTGCCGGTTGGGTGGGTTGGGCCAACCCAGAGGAGGTCCTCCAGCAGGTCCGAGCGGAGGCGCGCAAGCCCAAGAAGGCCGAAAAACCCACGATCCGCCGCTTCGACAACGCGAAGCAGCAGCCGGCGCAGCAGGACGTGCCGATGATCCATCCGCCGAGCCCCAAGGAAACCCATCTGTGGCCACAGCGCGAGGCCCTCAAGCTAGCCTTGCAGATGCCGCAGGTAGCGGGCTCGTACTTCGATGGCATTACTGCCGACGCCTATACTAACGACGCCTACCGCCTCGTCCGCCAGGCAATTTCTACCGCCGGTGGCGCCGCCCACGGCGCGTCCATGCCCGCCGTGGAATGGATCGCCGCAGTAGCCGGCGAGATGCAGGATCTCACCGGCCGCAACTTTGTCTCGGAGCTTGCTGTAGAGGCCATTTTGCCTACCGACGTCGGCCCCGAAAAATACGCCGACTCCGTCCTGTCCCGCCTGCAAGAAACCGTGGTGGGCGATCAGATTGCCCAGCTCAAGGCCCGCCTCGGCCGCATGCGCCCCTCCGATGATGAGGCCAGCTATAACTCGCTCTTCGCTGACCTCGTTGCCCTCGAGCAGGCCCGCCGCGAGCTTAATGACCGCGCCTTTCGCGGCACGCCTCCCCAGGCATAAAAATCTCCCCTCGGCGCGAGACCACATCGTCGCTTCGCCGAGGGGAGGGGAGGATGCCTAAAGGCTAGTCTGCAATCGGCCTAGTCCTCATCGGGCTCATAAATGCGGTCCGCATTGTCCACCTGCGATCCGCGCAGCCGGCCCTTGCCCTTGCGCTTGGAGGAGAGATCGCGAACCTCGCGCATGCGCGGTTCTGGGTCCAGGCGATTGGCTACCGCCTTGCGTGCCGAGGTGACGGCGGACTTGGTCACGGGGGAGTTGACGGCCTTTTCGTAGGCGCCCTTGATCTGGTGGTAGCGCTTGCGGCCTGCTTTGGTGCCAAAAACGTATCCTGCTGCGGCGCCGAAGACGAATTGGATCATTGCTTAGCGTGTCCCCTTATTCCAGTGCGAGTAAAAGTTCCCCACCAGCCTACCTCGAAGCCTTGCCGCGCGCCGCCAGTCACGAGTGAGGGGTAGGGCTAGCCCCGCATTGGACTAGCGCTTTTCATGGCGCGGAATACGCGCTAGTTTAAGTGTGTGGAAAATAACAAGCGCAGGGATTCGGCGGCGGCCTCAGCAGTAGCGCTGGCCGCGCTTTTTACCGCAAGCATTTCTGCGGAATCCTCCGGCCACCAACCGGATGCCGCCGCGGCGCACCAAGGCGCCAATTGGCCTGAAGAGCGCTGAGTGGTGACCGCAAAGGTCTACCCGCCAATCCACGATTGTGCATGCGAGTTTAGCGTCGCGTTCACTTCCCCTTAACTTTAGCTAGATATTATTCGTGGGAATTTGATGCTAGCAAAAGGTTTCTACGTTGAACTATCGGAATAATCTCCGCCCCGCAGTCCGTGGGCTCGCCCTGTGCGCGGCTACTGGGCTGACTATAGCCCTCACACCGTCGGCCACAGCCCTACCCGTATCCGTGCCCCAGCTGCGCGAGCCCGTCACTCAGCACACCACCGGCGCAGCCCCAGTACAGCACCCCGGTGCCCCGGTTCCAGAGCCCTTTAGCACGGACTATATCGCGGGCTTTGAATCCGATGTTTCGTCTTATCAATTTGGCAACTACTGGCAGGTAGTCCAGCTCTTTGACCACATCAAGGCCCAGCCAGAAATCCGCCAGGAAAATATGGACAAGGCCGTAAGTATCAATAACGCCGCAGCCGGCGACCCCGCTCTGATCCGGCGCGCGCAGGCCGACGCCAAGGCCAGCTCCACCAGCGTGCTCAACGCCGTTTCTGATTCCATGGGCAAGAACCTAGGCGGTGCCTTCCGCGCCGCCTTGGCCGAGCACCGTCTGCCCAAAACCGAATACCTCCTAGGCAATGGCTACGCTGCACGCGCAGGCGGGCTGGCCAATTCCACGATGTCAGAGAAGTATTACTTCAACTATCAGCGCCCGTACCAGCGCGCGCCGCAGGCGATTAAGCGCTACGACGATGGCTCCAAGGACCTCTATCCCACCTCGCCAGCCTTTCCTTCGGGACATACTAATCAGGCAACGTGGATTACCACCCTGATGTCCTTCATGCTGCCCGAGGTAGGCCCACAGCTCATGCTGCGCGGCGCGGAAGCCGGCAACCACCGGGTAGTCCTGGGCGTGCATTACCCGCTGGATGTCATCGGCGGGCGCATGACCGGCCAGGCTGCCGCGGCCGATCGCTTAAATGACAAGCGCATGCGCAACGCCCTGTGGCAAGCCTCAATGGAGGTGCGCCAAGAAATCAAGTGGCGCACTGGCAAGACGGTGGAAGAATTGGTAGCCCAGGATAGGGAAGAGGGCACCGACTACCGCTCCACCCAGGATGCAGTCGCCGAATATTCGAAGTTTATGGACTATGACTTCACCCCGCGCTACCGCACCGACGCCCCGATGGTCGTCCCACAGGCCGCCCCAGTGCTGCTAGCTGCATCCCATCCAGAGCTCAGCTGGGACCAGCGCGCCGAGGTGCTACGCCAGACCGCGCGCCCTGCCGGCAACCCGCTGGACTGGCAGGCAGAAGGCGGCTCCTGGCAGCGTCTCGACCTAGCCCGCGCCATGGCTGCCACGGTGACCATCACCCCGGACGGCGCAGTGAGCGTCAGCGGCTAGCAGGTTCTAAAACCTAAGCAGCCCTAAAATCTGAGCGGGGGTACGGGTTTCCCGCACATGGTTCAATGAAGAAGTATCTCCATTACTCAAAAGGAAGAGAATAATGACTAAGCCCAAGGTAATGACCATTTATGGCACCCGACCGGAAGCTATCAAGGTGGCACCGGTCATCAAGGCGCTGGATAAAGATGAGCGCTTTGAATCCATCCCGGTCTCTACCGGCCAGCATAAAGAGATGCTGGAACAGGTCAACACCATGTTTGGCATCCAGCCGAAGCACGATCTGGAGCTCATGAAACAGGGACAGGGGCTTAACGAACTTGTCTCCCGCGCCATTGCTGGATTGGACTCCATCATTGAGGAAGAAAAGCCGGACGTCATCATCTCCCAGGGCGATACCTCTACCGCTATGGCTGCAGCGCTTGCCGGTTTCCACCGTGGGGTAAAGATCGTTCACCTCGAAGCCGGTTTGCGCACCGGCGATATCCACTCGCCGTTCCCGGAAGAAGCTAACCGTAAGCTCATTGGCCAGGTAGCCGAGCTGCACCTGGCTCCAACGGAAGGCTCGATGGAGAACCTGCGCCGCGAGAATGTGCGTTCCAAGGACATCGTGGTCACCGGTAATACCGTCATCGACGCTCTGCTCGAAGCAGCATCGTGGGATACGAAGTTCGCGGACCCTGCCCTGCAGGAAGCCGCAGACTCCGATAAGCGCCTCGTGGTGGTTACGACCCACCGCCGCGAGAACCTTGAGGCGATGAAGGAAATCGGTGGTGCAGTTAAGGACCTGGCAGAAGCCTATCCAGAAATTAACTTCGCACTGCCGCTGCACCTCAACCCCAAGGTGCGCCAGGCTGTTCTGCCAGAGGTCGAGCACCTGCCGAATATCATCATCACGGATCCGTTGCCTTATGACCAGTTCACGCAGCTACAAAACCGTGCCACCATCATCCTGACTGACTCCGGCGGAGTCCAGGAGGAGGCACCAGCATTGGGCAAGCCGGTGCTAGTCATGCGCCAAAACACCGAGCGCCCCGAAGCCGTCGTTGCCGGCACGGTTAAGCTGGTGGGCACTAATCGCGAGCTCATTGTGGCAGAGGCAAAGCTTTTGCTTTCCGACGCCGCCGCATTCGACGCCATGGCCAACGCCGTCAATCCTTATGGTGACGGCAAGGGCGCGCAGCGCGCTATTGCGGCTATCGCAGAGTTGACCGGGGTAGGCGAGCGCGTAGAAGATTTTCTGCCGGAGGCCGATTCCTCTAAGGGGCCCCAAGGCGAGGAATAAGCCGCGCGCATGGTGGCTATAGCGGATATTATAAAAGTATGAAACCGCTGGAAATCCGTTGTAACCACCAAGAGCGTATGAAGGCCGCAGACATTTTAGGAGATGCGCTTTCGGCAGGGCAGATTGACCTCGATGATTTTGAAAAGCGCTCGGCTGCGTGCGTCGATGCAACGACCCGCGCTGAGCTCATCGAGCCGCTGGCTGACCTTGTAGAGAACCCAGAAGTTCTCCTTTTTGGGCAGGAACGAAAAATCGCAAAGCCCTATGCGGGCCAGCAAGAATCCAAAGCCATCGCCACGGTGGAGCAGGCTATCCGCCAGGTGCAGCCGAGCGTGCAGGAGACCCGCTCCCTTGCGGTGGGGATTTTCGGCGGGTCCACTGTCAGCGGTGGGGCAGTAGCTCGTTCCCTGACAGCCCTGGGCTTTTTCGGCGGAGTGGATATTGATCTCACGGGCGTCGCCCTGCACAGTCGTACTACCACCATCAACGCGGCGGGCGTCTTTGGTGGCGTCGATGTCTATATTCCCGAAGGCTTCCGTGTCCACGTCAGCGGCGTAGGCCTTTTTGGCGGACATGACCTTAAGGTAGAGAACGGCGCCATCCATCCGAATGACCTCCCGGTAGACGCTCCAGAAATCAACGTCAATTGCTACAGCCTCTTCGGCGGCGTAGAGGTGCATGTGGGACGCCGCTATGGCGGGTAGCTATACAATTGTTGGCCCTGACAGTCTCTCGTTGACTGGACTGGGCCGCATCTGAATAGTGCAGGGAGCACTTTTCGTGTGGAAGGAAAACCCACACAACTAATAACCTCATGGGGCGCTGTAGATAGCGTTGACTACTCACTTCCACGCGCCGACGATAAGCGTGAAAGCCTCTGCACCAGTAGTTGGCCGCGTGAGATAGCAGCCTATTAGAAGCCTAAATGTCTTTCTAGCGCACCTGTAAGCCCACTCCCACTTCGAAGAATTCTCCGGCACCGTAGCCAAGATTTACAGAAAATCGGTGGATCTAGCTCGAGTTGCCCTTGTGGCCAAGACGGTGCCGACTTCATTTCTCAACATCGAAAACGCTAACAAGAACGCCTACATAGATTTATGCAGGCTCGGCTCAGCTCAATCTAGGTGAGTACCTCTTGGAGTTAACACCTTTCGGCTGCCGCAAACCGCTAGTCACGGCCTGCGGTTTTCGCGTCACCTCTGACAGGACTGAGAATCAGCAGCATTCTTAATACAACGCTTAGGCCTAGTAGTAAAACCGCCTAGTGGCATCGCCAGCCCGATAGCACTTAGGCTTCCAGCCAGTTGAATCTACCTAAGAACAGGTTGCCCAAAATCGGGGCTTAGAGTACTGGATTGCCGGAACGAAAGGCAGCCAAACTGGCACTTGATGATTCTATTTCCCGGGTTACGGTGCCTTAGACCGCTACGAAGCCGAGCCGGCTTGTTTCAGAGCTTGGTACCAAGTCTTAGGCCTATTTCTGGGCGGCGCTTGTTCGAACCCCAGCTCTTCCAACGAGGACGTAGACGGGGAGATAGAGGCTTCTAAGACCTGCTTCAGAAGAGCAGAATCAGGAGGTGTGTGACCGCGCCCCCAGCGCCCCATTAATAACCACATGTTGTTATCGGGTTCGGGGGTCGCCCGTAACCACGGTGCGAGGTGGCGATCTCTGTGTAGTCCGTCGAAGGTATTTTGGAGGAAGATAACGCGGTTGGGAAAGCCATGAGAGTATAAAGACCGCAAATCAAAAGTGATTGGTGAAGATTCAATGTCGGGAACGTCCCAGGCAACATTGGCGTAAGCTTCGACCGGGCTAGAGGTGTATTCGGCTATATTCGTCTGGGGATTCACGGTAATGGCTGTAGAACCGGGGAAATGCCAAGAATAATAGAGGGACGCGAAACCTCCGCCGGAAGCACCAAAAAATATCATCTTCTGGTCCCATCCAAACGAATAGGAGACATGCCGCAATATACCGGGAAGATCAGCTTGCAACCACTGAGTTCGGTTACCGGCAAACCATCCTAGATCTAACCTGAGGGCAAGTGACGGATCGG
The DNA here is from genome assembly GCF_022347395.1 of Corynebacterium sp. ACRPF. NCBI lineage: Bacteria > Bacillati > Actinomycetota > Actinomycetes > Mycobacteriales > Corynebacteriaceae > Corynebacterium > Corynebacterium sp. ACRPF. The sequence goes on along the minus strand of NZ_JAKRNB010000016.1, from coordinate 476 downwards.
AGACGAATATGAGATTAGCATTCAGATGGCGAGTGATCCGTTGCCCAGAAAAGAGTGGGTAGTGTTTAACTTTGCGCCGGTAGATAGCTGCGTGGAATAAGACGAGAGTTGTGTCTGAACCGCGGTTCACCACTTTAATATCGAGCTCTCCTTGGCCGTACCGAATCGTGGAAACCCCTTCAAGGGGGGGAAGGATGAGTAGAAGTCAAGCAACGAATCGAATTTGTGATGGGGAGAGAAAATATCGCGGCGGGTGAGCATAAGGTGTGAGGTGGTTCCTAAGGAGAAGCAGGCTAAACAATCTACTGAAGTATACTACTTGGCTCGATCGATAGTACGTAGTCCCGAGTTCTCCGAGAGTGTCTGATGGTTTGTGTGTGGGAACCGATCCCGCATAAGGAGATAAGCCAGAATGACTACTGTGACAAGACGAGATCCGGCCGATAAGGCCAAGATTGATGCGATTGAAAAGAAGC
>NZ_JAKRNB010000015.1:0-53010 GCF_022347395.1 Corynebacterium sp. ACRPF | reverse complement strand
CGACAACGCTATCCCAACCGAGTACGAACACTCGATAGGAATCAGAAAAGGCCCCATGAAGTAACTAACCGTGTACCCGCCCGCGACACGCCGAGCGGACACACATTCTGCTACTTAACCCGTCTATGTCAACAGCCGGCCTACTCTCTTGCGAGGAAGGTCGGCTGTGGTGGTTAAGGGGGGCGTCGGCAAGCGCCCGCGACCGCGGGGAGTGCAAGCGGTGGAAACAGCGCTTCGCTAGTATAAGCAGCAGAACATTACGCACATTTTTAACCTAGAAAGGTTGAAGCACACCATGGCGAACCCATTTGTTAAGGGCTGGAAGTACCTGATGGCTCTCTTCGATAATAAGATCGAGGAAAACGCCGATCCGAAGGTGCAGATCGAGCAGGCTATTGAGGATGCTCAGCGCCAGCACCAGGAGCTGTCTCAGCAGGCGGCCGCCGTGATTGGTAACCAGCGTCAGCTGGAGATGCAGCTTAACCGCCGTTTGGCAGAGGTAGAAAAGCTGCAGGGCAATGCTCGCCAGGCTCTGGAATTGGCTGATCAGGCCCGTGCCAAGGGCGATGAAAATAAGGCCGTGGAGTACGAGAACGCGGCAGAGGCCTTCGCTGCCCAGCTGGTTACGGCTGAGGAGTCCGTGGAGGATACCAAGAAGCTGCACGACCAGGCACTGCAGCAGGCAGAAAAGGCCAAGAATGCGGTTCAGCGTAATAACACCGCGCTGCGCGAAAAGGTCAATGAGCGCTCCAAGCTGCTTTCCCAGCTGGAGCAGGCAAAGATGCAGGAAAAGGTCTCTGAGTCTTTGAACTCCATGAACGAGTTGAGCGCCAATGGCAATACGCCGTCCCTGGATGCTGTACGCGATAAGATTGAGCGCCGTTACTCCAAGGCACTGGGCCAGGCTGAGCTTGCTGAGAACTCCGTAGAAAACCGCATGGCCGAGGTTCAGCAGGCTGGCGTGCAGATGGCCGGTCATTCCCGCTTGGAGCAGATTCGCAGTGAAATGAACTCTTCCAAGTCCGTGGAAGGTAATAAGGCGCAGGCCATTGAGGGCAATAAAGCATCTGGCTCTGCTGCCGACAGCGCTGCCCAGCCAGGCAGTGCCAACAACGATGCTGTGCAGGCCCGTCTGCGTGAGTTGCGTGGGGAGTAAAACCCCCGACCGTCTTTTAAAAAGTTATCGCCTCCCTTGGCCATCATGTGGTGGTGCAAGGGAGGCGATAACTTATGCCGCTAGTCGCCGACGCCGCGGGCCTGCAACGCTTCCCCCATCGCGCGCGCTCGCCGGATGGAGCGAATAGTAACGGGGGTGCCAAATGCCAGCGGGGACATCCCGGCACCGCGCGCTTTGCGGGCATCTAGGACTTCATAGACGGTTTCAAACATCAGCGGGATGAGCCGAATAGTCAGTGACATAGCCAAGCTGATGTTTTCCACCGGTATTCCTAGTCGCTTTAGGGGCTCCAGCGACTCTTCCAGCGACTCCATGATTTCATCCACCGTGGAGGTCAGCGTGAGCAAGAAGGCAGCCATCATAGCGGCGAAGACATTGAGGAACATCACCGCCGCATAGTCGAAGTCCTTTGCCCACCATTGAAAGCCTGCCAAGGGGACTAGGAAAAAGAGAGGCGGCCAGATCTGACTCCAGGCAATGCCCAGTGGAATCCGGGCGCAAGCATAGAGAAAGACGACGAAAATGACACCGCCTGCGGCCCACGGAATGGACTTGAAAAAGATGCTGGTGACCAGGATAAAGACTAAGAGGAATGCGATCTTCCAGCTAGGTTTGATGCGATGAACAAAGCTGGTGCCATCAACATAGACGGAAAGTGGGAGATTCGTGCGTCGTTGCATGACAATTCTCCCTACAGCGGCCGCTGGGCCATGAGGTCTTGGTAAAAATCTATGACCTCGGCCGGCCGGCCATCCGCGGCGATGCGGTGGTTATCGATGCAAATGACCCGATCAAAATCGCGCAGAAATTCCAGATCGTGCGTGACCACAATCAGTTGCTGTTCCAGTCGCGCGAATTCTCTTTTGATCCGATCGCGGTTGCGTAGATCCAGCAGGGTAGTGGGCTCATCAGCGATGATGAGAATCGGGTCGATGACCATGACCGCTGCTAGCGCGAGGAGCTGCTTTTGTCCGCCAGACAGCGTGTGCGGTGAGCGCTCAGCAAATTCGGCGAGTCCGAAGCGCTCGAGGGCAGCATCCACGCGGGCGAGGCGCTCGTGTTTTGGCAGCTTAAAGCGGCGGAGCGAAAAGGCGACGTCATCGCGCACATTGGGCATGACAATCTGGTTTTCGGCATCCGAAAAGACAAACCCCACCTTTTCGCGCACCTTTTTGCCCTGCTTGGCGACGTCCATCTGGTCCACCGTCACCGTACCTTCACTAGGTTCGCCCAGCCCATTAATGAGCCTGGTTAAGGTGGATTTTCCGCCACCGTTTTGGCCGATAATGCCAATTCGCTGTTCGGTGAGGGTGAGGTTGATGTCCTCGAGTACCACGGTGTCATCAAAAGCCACCGAGACTGAGGAAAATTCGATCGTGGGCACTAGGCGGCCTTTCGTCCCATCAGATCGGGGAAGGCTGAGTGAACACCGAGAGCGATGATGACGGCAACGACAAGCTTTCCGGCATCGACAGGGATGAAGGGCAATTGGGCGGCGAAGGCTGGACCAATGTCCAAGCCAGAGCGGATCATGAGACCAAAGGCGCCGCAGATGTATTGGACGGCAAGGCCGGCAACGGCAGCGATGGCAAGCATGACCGCCATGCCGCCCTTGTTCTTAGGGGAGCGGTAGGCAATTGCACCTGCGACTGCTGGCGAGAGAACATAGCCGATGATGTAGCCCGCGGTTGGGCCTGCCAGCGCGCGCAGCGTGGTTCCGCCACCTGCCAGAACTGGGAGGGCAAGGCCCAGGAACAAAAAGAGGAGCCCCACGTATCCGCCGCGCTTGCTGCCCAAAATAAGGCCGGCGAGGATCAGCGCTGCGTTTTGCAGCACGATCGGCACGCCGGCCGAACCGATGGGGATGGACACGAAGGCAAGGACGATGACGAGAGCGGTAAACACGGCAACATAGGCAATGGTGGTTGCCAGAGAGTTCTTTTTCATGTTCAAGAGACTAGCACTGCATGAAAACTGCAGACAATTGAGGGTTTTGAACGGTGTTCATCCAGGGCTAATAATTGTGAGGCGGGGCCATTGCGGCGGGCTCCCAATCGAGACTTCCTAGCCCGCTAGCGCCCGTGCTTAAGCGCTGAGTAGGATGGCGCGCATGCGATTGACCGAGTATCACCAGCTCATTGTGGACGAATTTGGCGAGTCTAAGGGAAAGTGGATTAGCCACTCCCATGTTCTTCCTGACCTCGGGGCAACACCCGATGAGCTTATCGAACGCGGCGTCGATCCGCGTCGCGTCTGGCTGAGCCTGTGCGATGACTTTGATGTACCGAAGGAGCGCAGGTTGGGAGTCGATTACCCTACTTTATAGCGCGGTCGAATTTGACGGACTGGCGTGTTCACTTTCAAAATTCGAACAGATGTATGTAAGATGGCGGGAGTGTCGATGCAGTCGTCTACAGTGGGATGGCGTTGACGGAGGGAACCGTTTGAGTTCCACGGCAGTCTAATAATGCGTTAGTACATCGTCGTTAAAGATAAGGATGAAAGTTAATGGCAACCAAAAAGAAGTCTTCTTCTGCCGCCTCTAAGGGAGATGACCGCCAAAAGGCCCTCGATGCCGCAATGGCCATGATTGAAAAGGATTACGGCAAAGGCGCTGTAATGCGCCTGGGCGATGACAACCGCCCACCGATTAAGGCCATTTCTTCCGGTAATACCGCAATCGATGTCGCGCTTGGTATTGGCGGTTTCCCGCGCGGGCGCATCATAGAGATTTATGGCCCGGAGTCTTCTGGTAAGACCACTGTTGCGCTGCACGCTATTGCATCCGCGCAAAAGGATGGCGGCATTGCCGCGTTTATTGACGCCGAGCACGCGCTCGACCCGCAGTATGCTCGCCTGCTTGGCGTGGATACCGATAACCTCTTGGTGTCCCAGCCAGATACCGGTGAGCAGGCCTTGGAGATTGCCGATATGCTGGTGCGCTCCGGTGCTATTGACATCATTGTCGTTGACTCCGTGGCTGCTCTTACCCCAAAGGCGGAAATTGAAGGTGAGATGGGCGATAGTCACGTCGGCCTCCAGGCCCGCCTGATGTCGCAGGCGCTGCGCAAGATGACCGGTGCCCTGTACAACTCCGGTACCACCGCTATCTTCATTAACCAGCTGCGCGAAAAGATTGGCGTGATGTTCGGCTCGCCAGAGACCACCACCGGTGGTAAGGCGCTCAAGTTCTACTCTTCCGTGCGCTGCGATATCCGCCGCATCCAGACCTTAAAAGATGGCCAGGATGCCATCGGTAACCGCACCAAGCTCAAGGTAGTAAAAAACAAGGTCTCGCCACCATTCAAGATTGCCGAGTTCGACATCATGTATGGCGAAGGCATCTCTCGTGAGTCGTCCATCATTGACCTTGGCGTTGAAAACGGCTTCATCCGCAAGTCCGGCTCCTGGTTTACCTACGAAGGCGACCAGTTGGGCCAGGGTAAGGAGAAGGCGCGTAATTTCCTGAAGGATAACCCGGATCTGGCCAATGAAATCGAGCAGAAGATTTTCCAGAAGCTCGGTATCGGCGAGGCCGCGGCCGAAGGCGAGGAGGGTGCCGCGATGGACGTTCCTGGTGCCGATGACCCATTGACCGATGAGTCCGTTGATCTCGTTCCAAACGTCGATTTTGATGACGACTAAAATCGTCTAGCCCGTCCCCACACGCTCCACGTACCATTTGAATCTGCATCATGAATCAGCCCGCCCCCGAAAAGCTCGCCCAACTCCGTCAGGCCCTCGAGGCCTATGAGAATGGAGCAGCTGGGGGTGGGCTTTTTGATCGAGAGGCAGAAGAAGCCAAGGCCAAGGTCCGCTCTCGGGCGCTGGGTCTTTTGGATCAGCGTTCTAGGTCCCGGAAAGAGCTCTATGACCGTCTAGTAAAGGCCGAGTTTGAGCCAGATGTCGTTGAGGACGTGCTGGATGATTTGGCCCACGCGGGGCTGGTGAACGACGCCGCTTTTGCGCATGAATGGGTGCGCCAACGACATAAGCGGCGCGGCAAGTCCAGCTCGGTTCTCAACAGGGAATTGCGGGAAAAGGGCGTGAGCGAGGCCGACCGTGCTGAGGCCCTCGAGCAAATTTACCCTGCCGATGAACAAGCCATGGCGCAGGCCCTTGCGGAAAAGAAGGCTCGCTCCATTAAATCCGTACCAGAGGATCGCAAGGAGCGCGACAAGGCCCTACGCCGCATCGTAGGTGTGCTGGCACGCCGCGGCTTCCATGAAGGAATGTCGCTACAGATCGCAATCGCAGCGCTTGACGCGCGGTGCGTGGAGCTGCGCGCAGAGGACTGATACGGCCAAGGCAGGGCAGCACCGGAATTACTAAGTCCGGCAGTTATGAGATGCCTAGCTTCATGGCTAAACTATGCCGACGTGGAGCAGACAATCGCAGATAACCGTACTTATGAAGTCCGAACTTTCGGCTGCCAGATGAATGTGCACGATTCCGAGCGCATCTCTGGCCTCTTGGAGGAAGCCGGCTACGCGGCCGCTGGCGAAGGCGTGGAGCCAGATCTCATCGTCTTCAATACCTGCGCCGTGCGCGAAAATGCCGATAAGCGGCTCTACGGCACCTTGGGTGCCTTGAAGAAGACAAAGGAAAATCATCCCGGCATGCAAATTGCCGTGGGTGGTTGCTTGGCGCAGAAAGACAAGGACACCGTCCTAGATAATGCCCCGTGGGTTGACGCTGTCTTTGGCACTCACAATATGGCGGCCCTGCCGACGCTGCTGGAGCGCGCCCGACACAACGATGAAGCCCAGGTAGAAATCGTTGATTCCCTCGAGGCCTTCCCGTCGGTCTTGCCAGCCAAGCGTGAGTCTGCCTATGCCGGCTGGGTTTCTGTTTCCGTAGGCTGCAATAACACCTGTACCTTCTGCATTGTTCCTTCCTTGCGCGGCAAGGAAGAGGATCGCCGGCCCGGCGATATCTTGGCCGAGGTCAAAGCCTTGGTGGACCAGGGCGTATCCGAGGTGACTTTGCTGGGGCAAAACGTCAATGCCTATGGCGTCAATTTCGCCGATCCCAACATGCCACGCGACCGTTTCGCCTTTTCTAAGCTTTTGCGTGAGGTAGGCAAGATCGAAGGCCTTGAACGCCTGCGCTTTACCTCCCCGCACCCAGCGGAGTTTACTTCGGACGTCATCGACGCCATGGCCGAGACCCCTGCCGTATGCCCGCAGTTGCATATGCCGCTGCAGTCTGGCTCCGACAAGGTCCTTAAGGATATGCGCCGTTCCTACCGTACTAAGAGGTTCCTGCGGATTTTGGACGAGGTACGGGACAAGATTCCGCACGCCGCAATCACGACCGATATCATCGTGGGCTTCCCAGGCGAGACCGAGGAAGACTTCCAAGACACCATGGAGCTTGTGCGCCGCGCTCGCTTTGCCTCGGCCTTTACCTTCCAGTATTCGCCGCGTCCGGGAACCCCGGCTGCGGAAATGGAGGACCAGATTCCCAAGGAGATCGTCCAGGATCGTTTCGAGCGTCTCGTTGCCCTGCAAGATAGCATCCAGGCCGAGGAAAACAAGAAGCTCATCGGCACGGATGTGGAGGTTTTGGTGCAGGCCGAAGGCGGCCGCAAGAACGATGAAACCCACCGCATGACCGGCCGCGCCCGCGATGGCCGCCTAGTGCATTTCACCCCGGTTGACTCTGACGGCACGGATATTTCGGCGGAGATTCGCCCGGGCGATGTGGTGCATACCCAGGTCACCGGTGCGGGCTCCTTCTTCTTGCTTGCCGACGCCGCCGTGACCTCCCACACCCGCACCAAGGCCGGGGACATGTCTGCTGCCGGCGAAACGCCTACCACCGCACCCATCGGCGTCGGTCTGGGATTGCCGTCGATTGGCAAGCCCGCGGCGGCCGAATCCGGCGATTCCTGCGGTTGCTAGCAGGGGAGTAGGCTAGGGAGCCATGACTGAGGAACATTCGACCACCGCAGCCCGCAATGCAGCTAACGCTGAGCGTAGAGCAGCACAAACAATGGACCTCGGTGGCCACAAGTTCACACTAGGTATTGCAGTGGTGGTCTATATCCTCTACCTGATTTTGCCCTACGCCGGCTCAGCCCACGGTTGGGAGGCATTGACCTTTGGCACCACGTCTAGTGGCGTCAGGATTTCGATTATGGAAACCGTCTCCGCGTGGCTCGCGCTCATTGGGCTGGGCATTCTTACTCCGGTGACGCTGTTCACCCGTCGCGCCACGCCTGGGCTCGTTGCGTGGATGTTGGTGACGGTGTCCTTCTTTGCCAACCTATGGGGCTTCTGGTTCCGTGGTTCTACCGCCGATGGGGCGTCGCTGGGAATGTGGGTAGGGATGCTGGCTACCTTCCTAGCATTTTTGGCCTATAGCATGGTGGCGCTGCGCCGCAGCCCAGAGCAGAAGGCTGCCGAAGCCCGCGTGCGCGCCACCGCCGGACAGCTCGATGAGGTGGGCGAATTCCAATCCAGGATAGACGCGGCACCGCAGCAGGAGCCACTGGAGGACAATCGCCGCAAGCAAGCCGCCGAACGCCACCGCGCCCAGCGCGGCGAGCAGTAGGCCTACGGCCTCTAATCCCGCAGCCGCAATTCCCACGCAGAAGAACGGGAGAGTTCCCGGGCGCCCAGGCTGCGGTAAATGGCATTCATTGCCGCGTCCTTGGCGGCAACGGAACAATAGCAGCGCCGTACCCGCGGCCAATAGCCTGCCACCTCATGCAGCGCTGTGAGCTTGGCTAGCTGCGCAAGTCCACGGCGGCGGTGCGGGCGATCGGTTACAGTCAGAGTCCACTCGCATACTTCAGGATTCGCGTCCTCGTGCCGAGCCATTTCGGTTAGTGCGAGAATGCTCCCGTCCTCGGCGGTGAGTGCGATAAGAAGCGTGTGCCCGCGGCGAGAGCGCAGCCGGCTGTGCGCTTCGCGCAATCGAGCACGCGTCCACACGATGGGCTCCACCGTCAGATCTCCGGTTTCCGCGTCAGCGGAAGCTAGGCTAAGCAGCCGCATGACCTCGTCGAGGTAGCCCTCAGGGATGTCGTAATCCGGCCAGACTCGGGCGGTGATTCCCGCCGGCAGCAGTGCTGCGACAGGGCTTTCGGGGATGTCCATTACCAGCTGGTGCTCCGCATGCCTTTGCGTAAATCCCAACTCGCGGTAGATGCTGCCCATAGCGTCGTAGTCTGGATCCGCGCCCGGCGGGTGCAATAGCCCCACGTGCGCTACGGTGCGGCCGAGTTTCCGGGCCAGCTCCAGCGCGTTCGCACCCATCCACTCGGCTACTTGGCGCCCCTCCTCATCGAGCTGTTCGCCAGGGAGGGGCAAATCGCACAGCACGCACTCAATTTCTGCTGCCTCGCGCTCTTCTAAAAGCGGCAGGCTAATGTGGATGAACCCGAGGTAATCCAGCTCCGGGCTGGGTTCTATTGCAGGAATCTGCGGCAGTCCCAGCTCGGAAACCTCACCAAGGGTAGAGTCGCCGTCCACTACGGCAAAGAGATGGGTCTGCGATTCGCTAGAACCTTGTAGGCGCTGAACCACGCGGCCCGGCGACGTCGATGCCGCGGCATCGCCGCTTGCTTCTTGGGCCGCCAAGTTGGCCCAAAAGACGAAGCTGCGAATGCAATCCGCAGGTTCGCTGGGCCGGGCGTCAGTGCTAGGCGAGTGCGGCGGCCGCGGTGGCCGCGCAATCTGGACGAGGTGCACTACCTATCGTTGACGGCGTTAGCGGCGGCGTCGGCAAAAGCCTGCCACTGCTCAGCCTGCGCGCGCAGATCAGCGGCCTTCTTCGCATTGCCCTTGGCCTCAGCTGCCTCGGCCTGGGAGTTAAACTCATCGACCTTAGCCTGGAACTGCGCCACGCGTGCTTGCGCCTCTGGGTCAGTGCGGCGCCACTCGGACTTTTCTGCCTCGGTGACGCGCTGCTCCAGCGCCTCAATCTTGGACTCGTACTCGCGCACTTGCTTGCGGGGAACGAAGCCTACCTCTTCCCACTTTTCCTGCAGCTCGCGCAGCTTGGCCTTCGCACCTTCGATGCCCTTGGACGGGTCGATCTGGCCGTCGTATTCCGCAATCAAGGCGTCCTTGGCCTTGGCATTTTCTGCAAACTCGCGGTCGCGCTCGTCATTGACGGCATTGCGGGCATTGAAGAACTTGTCCTGGGCGGCGCGGAAGCGGGCCCAAAGCTTATCGTCCACGTCGCGCGGGGCGCGGCCTGCGGCCTTCCACTCGGTCATCAAATCGCGGTAGGCGCGGGCGGTGGGTCCCCACTCGGTGGAATCCTGGATGGCTTCGGCACGCTCGACGAGTTCTTCCTTCTTCTTGCGGGCAACTGCACGGGCGCGGTCCAGCTCGGCAAAATGGGAGCCGCGACGGCGGTTGAAGGAGTCGCGGGCGCGGGAGTAGCGCTTCCATAGGGCATCGTCGGTCTTGCGATCAATGCCCTTAATTTGCTTCCACTCTTCCAGGATGGCGCGAATGCGGTCGCCTGCGGCCTTCCATTCGGTGGAGTTTTCGGCAATTTCTTCTGCCTCAGCTGCCAGCTTTTCCTTGGCAGCGATAGCTTCCTCGCGGCGGCGCTCCTTATCGGCCTGCGCCTGCTCGCCGGCTTCTACCGAGTGCTCAATGACGGCAACAAGGCGGCGGTCAAGGGCCGCGATATCACCGATCACCGCAGCGGTAGGCAGGGTGTCGCGCAGTTGCGCTGCGGTCTTCTTGATGCCAGCGGCCTCGCTGGGGTTGGCGCGCAGGCGCGCCTCGAGCAGTTCAATTTCGGTGGAGAGATCGTCGTAGCGCGCGCCGTAGTGCTGTAGGCCCTCCTCGGGGGTGCCGGCCTGCCATTCGCCAATCTTGCGTTCGCCCTCCGGAGCGGAAACGAAGACGGAACCATCCGCGTCGACCCGGCCCCACTTGGCCGGGTCATTCTTGCTGGGTGCCTGGACGGGAACAGGCTTTGCGGTGGGACGAGGGCCCTTCTTGGGCATGGAACCTGGGGTAGGGATGGGAGACATGACTAGCCCTCCTATGCATAGATCGCCGCGCGTCACGGCTGCCGAATAAAATCACTGGATACATTACCGCGAATATTCCGCGCGTGCCCAGATTCTATTTAATTACCTCCACTTGGGTAGATAGTATGGAGGAATAATGTTCAATCTCATGGTAATGCCAGCCTCACCCGCGCTGGCCGTGGAGCTTTCCTCCAATGATGCCGCCTCCCGCGCACTGCTTGCCGCTGCCCGCACCCTTGCGGTGGAAGCTGCGGCCGCCGGCATAACGCAGGTAGATATCGTCGGCAGCCAGGACAATCGCTGGTACACCGCCCACACCGGCAGCTTAAAGGCGTGGGGTGCGGCCACGAACCTAGGCGGCGGCAATTATCTACCCGAGATTATGGCCCGTTACGTGCTGCACAGCGTGCCGCAGCTTAACGCCCGCGCTAGCCGGGAGCACATTGGCCAGCCGGATCCGGCGGCGCTGACCATCGTCGTGGCAGATGGCAGCGCGGGCCTGACCGAACGCGCCCCCTTAGCGCTCGTTCCCGGTGCCCAGGAAGCGCACGAGTGGTGCGAGGAGGTGCTCATGGGGGCGTCGGCAAGCAAGGCAGGCGAGTGGCTGTCCCAGCGCGGCGTGGTAGAGCCCGCACTGTGGGAGGAGTTAGCAGGACTACAACCAAAGAAGGCGCAGTTGCTGGCCACCGACGCCACCCTGGGGGTCGGCCGCTACGTTGCAGGGTGGGAGGTCTAATGCGCCCGATTGCAGTCTTTGGTCCTACCGCCTCCGGCAAATCTGCGCTGGGGTTGGCGCTAGCGCAGCAGCTGGACGGCGAGGTGGTCAACGTCGATTCCATGCAGCTCTACCGTGGTATGGACATTGGCACCGCCAAGCTCACCCCGGCCGAGCGCGAGGGAATCCCACACCACCAGCTCGATGTGTGGGACGTGACTGAGACCGCTTCTGTGGCCCGCTACCAGCGCGATGCCATTGCGGACGTGGAAGGCATCATGGCCCGCGGTAAGACGCCAATTCTGGTCGGCGGCTCCATGCTTTATGCCCAGGCGCTTGTCGACGACTGGCAGTTCCCACCCACCGACCCCGCCGTCCGCGCCAAGTATGAGGCCCGGCGCGTAGAAATCGGTACCGATGCCCTGCACGAGGAGCTGGCACAGGTAGATCCGGCCGCAGCCGCCATCATTGAAGATAAGGACCCACGTCGCACAGTGCGCGCCTTGGAGGTCATCGAACTAACCGGTAAACCTTATAAGGCTAGCCAACCGCCGAAGGACGCCCCGCCGCGGTGGGGCACACGTTTGCTCGGCCTGCGCACCACCGCAGACTGGCTTAATCCGCGCATCGAGCTGCGCACCCGCCAGATGTTTGAGCGCGGGCTCATCGAGGAAGTCGAGCGCCTCCAAGCCAAGGGCTTGGTGGCCGATTCCACTGCCGGGCGCGCCATTGGCTATGCGCAGGTATTCCAAGCCCAGCGCGGCGAACTTACGTGGGATGAGGCCGTTGAGCGCACGATTACCGGGACACGGCGCTACGTGCGCCGCCAACGCTCGTGGTTCAATCGCGACAAGCGCATCACGTGGTTGGATGCCGCGGGCGATACGACCGCCCAGGCGCTGCGCGCGCTAGGGTAGGGAGCATGAAATTTGCCAAGGGTCATGGAACTGAGAACGACTTTGTCATCGTCGAAGACCACGCGGCCGCCACGCCGCTTGCCCCCGAGCGCGTAGCGGCGCTGTGCGATCGCCGCGCCGGTATCGGCGGCGACGGATTGCTGCGTGTCGTGCGCGCCGAGGCCTTGCTCGCGGCCGGGGAAATCGAGTCGCTGCCCGAGGGCATCGCGCCCCATGACTGGTTCATGGATTATCGCAACGCCGACGGTTCCGTGGCCGAAATGTGCGGCAACGGCACCCGCGTTTTCGCCCACTGGCTGCGCTCGCGCGGCCTCGTGGAAGAAGACGAGTTCACCATCGGCACCCGCGCCGGAGCCAAGCGCGTGACGGTGCACTCGTGTGATGAGCACGCGGCCGAGGTCACCGTGGAGATGGGACCGGCCGAAGTAACGGGTGTATCCACCGCGTCTATGGCTGGGGAGAGCTACGCCGGTTTGGGCGTTGACATGGGCAACCCCCACCTCGCGGCCGTGGTGCCGGGGCTGGACGCCGAGGGACTTGCGGCCAAGACTTTCAAGCAGCCCGTCGTTGATGAGTCCTTCTTCCCGGCCGGCGTGAATGTTGAGCTGGTAACCCCGCTGCGCGATGGCCACGTGCACATGCGCGTCTTTGAGCGCGGGGTAGGAGAGACCCGCTCCTGCGGCACCGGCACCGTGGCGGCCGCGACCGCCGCGCTTGCCGACGCCGCCGTTGACCACACCACCACCCCTCACGGCACCGTGCACGTACACGTCCCCGGCGGGGAGGTGACGGTGGACATCTACGAGGGTGGCTCGCGCCTGACCGGCCCGTCCGCGATCGTCGCCACCGGCGAGACCTCGCTTTAGGCCGCGCAGCGCGCGGCGCACGCAGTGAGCGGTGAGTGCTTAGGCGCTGCGCCCTTCGCCTTCCTCTTCCTCGAACGCTTGCTCTTCGAGGGCTTGGCGGCGCAGGGCGCGATTTTTTACTTCGTTCTTTTCATACTTCGGCCCGAGCGCAAAAGCGGCGCGGCGGGCCGATAGCCAGGTTTCCTTGAGCTCGCGGGCTCGTTCATCGGTCACCTTGAGCAAGGATTCCAGCTCGTTGGTGCTGACCTCTTCCGCATTCACGCGCAGGTTCAACCGGCGCAGGAACCGTCGCGCGCCCGAAATCTCATAGTGGAAGGCCTCGATGGTGGGGTCGGAGCAATCCAGATCTAAAAGCGCCGGCCGGTAGAGCGTGCGGTCCGCGATCTTCTCGGCCGTCTCGGAGGACTGGAAGTCTTCGTATTCCGCCAAGACGTCCTCGATATCTTCGGCCGAGAGCCGAATGGAGCTGCGCAGCGCCGCCTGCTCCGAGGCATCCGGCCGGGTGTGGAGCATGAGTAAAGCTGCCGCGATAAGTAGTGCCGCGATGAAAACCCCGGGAAGTTTTAGGGTTGCCACAACCGCCACTGATCCCACCAGGATCAGCGCGAGAACCAGCACCCGCCGGTTCCTCGCATTTTCAGGGAAGGGCATCCACACAGCTATTCCACCAGACCTTTGCGTCAGTTCTTAGTGGCCGCCGCAGCCGCAGCCACCAGAGCCACAACCGCAGCCAGCGCCGTCGCCGCAGCCACCGCTGGGCATTTCAATAGAAGCCGTCAGCAGGGCGGTGCCGGCCACGATAGAGTCCTTGGCAGGCAGCTCGTCGCTACCCGCAGGCAGGCAGAGATCGAAGGGGAAGAGGCCGTCCATGACGAGGTGGGCGAATTTCTCGCCGCTTAGCTCATTGGTACGCCACTCGGATTCCATGACGCGGGCCGCGAAGGTAGCGGCTGGGGTAGGAACCTCCGCGCCAGAGCCGGAGGAAATAACCTTCGCGCCTGCGGACTCGAAGAGCGCCGGGAATTCGCCCTCGGCCGCCTCATAGGCAGCGGCAGACTCGTAGGTGCGGACATCAAGGCCCATGGCGGTGAGGGAGATTTGCTGCCATTGCTGCAAGGGTTCGTCGGCAAGCAAAGGCCCCTGCGCCAAGTTCGCGGTGGCCTGGGCGATGGTGGTTCCGAAAGGATCGATAATTTCCAGCAGCGCGAGAACATCGTTGACCATCTCCACGTGGGCGAACCCCTGCGTCACGGCATTGAAGCCAATGAAAGTAGCAAAAGGCTCTACCGCGAGAATATTGAGCTGCGCGCCCGATGGATCGGTGAACTGAATCAGCTGACCACCGCGTACCTCACCGGTAACGGCCAAGCGATCGCTAGCGATGGCGGCCTCGACGGCATCCTGCCAACGCTCGAAATTGAGGCCAATGGCCTGCATCTCGGTATTCTGCTTCACCCCAGTGTCCTTAACGTTCATGCCCGCCATTGTATCGCCTTGGGCAGCCAGCTAAGAATCCGCAATTCCCGCTTTCGGCCGCAACATGCCAAAATGAAAGGTAGTATGACCGAATTTTCCCAGCACAATAACGACGATCTCCTCGCCCGCGCGTTCCGCGATAACGACGCCCCGGCCGCACCAGAGGCAACGCCCACCACCGGTGACCTTGACCTGGCAGAGCGTAACGCCTTCCGCCGCGTTACCCGTGAGACCACCATCCGCGCCGAAGACACCACCGATGGCTATGAGGTGGAGTACCGTAAGCTGCGCCTCGAGCGCGTCATTCTGGTTGGCGTGTGGACCGAAGGCACCGTGGCCGAAGTCGAAGCCACCATGGACGAGCTCGCGGCGCTGACCGAGACCGCCGGCGCCGAAGTAGTGGAGATGATCTATCAAAAGCGCGATAAGCCAGACTCCGGCACCTTCATTGGCTCCGGCAAGGTCAAGGAATTGCGCGACATCGTCGAGGCCACCGGTGCGGATACCGTGGTGTGCGATGGCGAGCTCAACCCCGGCCAGCTCACCGCTCTCGAGCGCGCGCTTAACACCAAGGTCATTGACCGCACGATGCTCATCCTTGACATCTTTGCCCAGCACGCCAAGTCCAAAGAGGGCAAGGCGCAGGTTTCCTTGGCGCAGCTGGAATACCTCTACACCCATACCCGTGGTTGGGGCGGCAACCTTTCGCGCCAGGCGGGCGGCCGCGCTGGTTCCAACGGCGGCGTCGGCCTGCGTGGCCCCGGTGAGACCAAGATTGAGACCGACCGTCGGCGCATCCGCACGGAGATGGCCCGCCTGCGCAGGGAGCTGCGCGCTATGAAGACCGCCCGTGAGGTTAAGCGTTCCAAGCGCCAGCGCTCAACCATCGCGCAGATAGCCATTGCCGGCTACACCAATGCCGGAAAGTCCTCGCTCATTAACGCCATGACCGGCGCCGGCGTGCTGGTGGAGGACGCACTCTTTGCCACGTTGGACCCCACGACTCGCCGTGCCACGCTTGCCGACGGCCGCCAGGTCGTCTTCACCGATACCGTCGGCTTTGTCCGCCACTTGCCCACGCAGCTAGTCGAGGCCTTCAAATCCACCCTGGAAGAGGTGCTGGCCGCCGATATTATGTTGCACGTGGTCGATGGCTCTGACCCCTTCCCGCTCAAGCAGATTGAGGCCGTCAACCAGGTCATCTATGACATTGTCGCGGAAACCGGCGAGCAGGCCCCGCCCGAAATTATTGTGATCAATAAGATCGACCAGGCCGACCCGCTGGTGCTCGCCGAGTTGCGTCACGTACTCGACCACGAGGACGTCGTCTACGTATCCGCGCGCACGGGCGAGGGAATCGACGAACTTACCGCGCGCGTGGAGCTTTTCCTCAACTCCCGCGACAGCCACGTCAAGCTGCAGGTTCCCTTCACCCGCGGCGATGTGGTGGCTCGCGTACACGCCGAGGGCACGGTGCGCCACGAGGAGTACACGGCCGATGGCACGCTTGTCGACGTCCGCCTTCCCGCACCCACCGCCCGCGAACTCGCCGAATTTATCGTGGAGGAAGTTTCCTAAAACCAGCCTGGGTGATCCATAATTAAGGCTCGTGAGCTTAAAAGGTTGGACCGTCCACGGAGACGGTAAAAGGATTGCACCGGGCGCGGTCGTGGCGCCGGAAGAACGACTCAGCTGGGGCCGAACCATCGGCATCGGAATGCAGCACGTGGTGGCCATGTTCGGCGCCACGCTTTTGGTTCCCACCCTGACCGGATTCCCCGTCAATACGACGCTGCTCTTTTCCGGTCTCGGAACCATTTTGTTCCTGCTTATCACGCGCAACCGGCTGCCGTCTTACCTCGGTTCCTCGTTCGCGTTCATTGCGCCACTTTCGGCGTCGCAGCAGTACGGCATCGCCGCGCAAGCAGGCTCTATTTTGGTCACCGGCCTCGTCTTGGCCGCGGTGGGCGTGGCAGTCAAAATCGCCGGCCGCCGCGTGCTCGATGCCGTCATGCCGCCGGCCGTCACCGGTGCGATCGTGGCCCTCATTGGCCTGAACCTGGCGCCGAATGCGGCCGAGAACTTCGCCTCCCAGCCGCTCGTCGCCGCGGTGACGCTACTCGTCATCCTGCTGGCCACCGTCGCCGGCCGCGGTATGGTCTCGCGCCTGTCCATCCTGCTCGGTGTGGTCGTCGGCTGGATTTTCGCCGCGCTGACCGGCAACCTCGGCGATGACGCCGTGGCGGCCATCGATGCCGCCCCGTGGGTGGGCCTGCCGGAATTCCACGCGCCTTCTTTCAACGTCTCCGCCATTGCCGTGGCGCTTCCCGTGCTGGTGGTGCTTATCGCGGAAAACGTCGGCCACGTCAAAGCCGTCTCCGAGATGACAAAGCGCGATCTCGATGACCTGGCCGGTGACGCGCTGATCGCCGATGGCCTCGCGTCCACCCTTGCCGGTGGCTTTGGCGGCTCCGGTACCACGACCTACGCCGAAAATATCGGCGTGATGGCCGCAACCCGTGTATATTCCACCGCCGCCTATTGGGTAGCAGCCTTTACCGCCATCCTTTTGGCCTTCGTGCCGAAGTTTGGTGCGCTGATTTTCACCATCCCGACCGGCGTTCTGGGCGGCGCCTGCATCGTGCTGTATGGACTCATCGGCATGCTGGGTGTGCGCATCTGGATGGATAATAAGGTTAATTTCAATAACCCGGTTAACCTGACCGCGGCCGCGGTGGCGCTTATCGCGGGCATTGGCAACCTGACCCTCACCGTGGGTGGGGTTTCCCTCGAGGGCATTGCGTGGGGCTCGGTAGGCATCATCGTGGCCTATCCGATTATGAAGAAGCTTTACGATTCCGTCGGCGAGGGTCACGGCGCCAAGTATTAATTTTCCACCTGTGGATAACTGCCCGTCGCGCGCCCGCGGCGGGCAGTGTTGTTGACGGGCCAACGCGGGTTATCCACAGCGAACCGATATGCGGCTCGCGAAGGGGTGCGGGGTCTATTTAACTTAGCGGCATGACCGCATTGGACGCATACCTAAACGCAGTGAACGCCGGCATGGACATTGTCGCCGCCGTTCAAGGGCTTAGCGATCGCGAGCTCATCGCGCGGGGCGCCTCCGACATCGCCGCGCGCGACCTGTTGCGTCTATGCGATACCTATTTCGGCCGGTGCGGCTTTGCTGCCAAACAGCGAGCGGCGCGGCAGACTAGGCATTCCCTTGACGTGCTACTGCTGATTGAAAAATACGCCTTGCGCTTGCCGACGCAGCGCGATGCCTGGACCCTGCGCTCCGAACTGTGTGCCTTTCGCGGCAGCGCCACCGCCCTGGAAAAGCGTGCCCGCGCTTTGGTACGCGAGCTGCGACCGCGCCGCGCGCCCGAAAAGGGAGTGCGCATTACCCGCCGCTCCGGCGGCCCATGGTCACTGACCATCACCGGGGATTCGGCCGATGTGGCGGATATGCACGCTGCATTGGATGCCAATAAGCCCCTGGAATCTGCCAAAGACCTCTTCTTTGGCAAGGCGGATGCGACGCGGGCGACGGTGACGACGCAGGTGGTTCTCACACTCGACGAGCTCGACCGCGTAGTAGACGGAGAGGGCGAGGAAATCACCCTCCAACTCACCAATGGCGCTCGAATCACCGGAGCGGAGCTTGTCGCGCGGACACTGAGCGACCACGGCTATGTTACGCTCGTCCATCCCCACGAGGGGCCGGTCAACCTCTACCGCACCTCGCGCGTAGCCAACGACAAGCAGCGGCTCATGGCGGCTGCGGTCAACCCGGTATGCCCGTGGGAGAGCTGTAACTACCCCGCCGACAAGTGCCAGATTCACCACCTCAAAGCGTGGAAGCATGGCGGCGAGACCAACGCTGCGAACCTTGCGACCTGCTGTTCCTATCACAATGGCGTCAATGACGATGACCCCAACGCCCCGCCGCGCCGTGGCCGGCTAGCCCGCGTGCGCGGGCAGGTGACGTGGGTGCCACCGTGGGGATAGGTGGCGTCGGCAAGCGAAAAGCTCCCCACCGCAAGGGCGGGGAGCCTAAAGTGGAACCGTTTTAGGACTTAGGAAGCGTCCAGGTCCTTCTCGATGAGAGCAGCAATCTTTTCCACTGCTTCTTCGTTTTCGGAGGTGACGGTAACCTCATCGCCCTGTTCTGCACCAAGAGCCATAATCATCAGGGAAGAGGCCGCATCGGTCTCATCCTCATCATCGTCGCCGACCAGGTTGAGGAAGATATCCTCATCGAACTCGCCGGCAGCGTCCGCGATAATAGATGCAGGACGTGCGTGCAGGCCTACAGAGGAGCCAACCTTTACAGTCTTGGAAGCCATCGAAAATATCCTTTCTTACGGGGATTTTTAGAATCCAGTGTACGAGTGTTTGGTTTATGCTGCCACGTTCTGGGCGGCTTCTTCGGCGGCCCTGTTAGGCCAGAACTGCTTCATCGCCAGCACCGCCGCCGTCGAAACAACCACGCCGGCCGCAATGGCCACGAGGTAGCCCCAGAACGGGTCGATGGCGAAGAAGACGAACACGCCGCCGTGCGGGGCACGGGAACCGACCGACAAGGCCATCGAAATCGCGCCCGTCACCGCGCCACCGGCCATCATCGAAGGGATGACGCGGAACGGGTCGGCCGCCGCAAACGGGATGGCGCCCTCCGAGACGAAGGACAGACCCAGCAGCCAGGCAGACTTGCCGTTCTCCTGCTCGGCCGGGGTAAACAGCGACTTGCGGATGAACGTAGCCAGCGACAGCGCAATTGGTGCGACCATGCCGGACGCCATGACGGCGGCCATGATCTGCATGGAGGATTCGTCGCCGGTAGACAGCCCGGCCGTCGCGAAAAGGTAGGCCGCCTTATTGACTGGGCCGCCCAAGTCGAAGCACATCATCAGGCCAAGAATGATGCCCAGCAATACGGCCGAAGAGCCGGACATGGACGACAGCCAATTTTGCAGGCCCTCCATGAGGTTTGCCAGCGGTACGCCGAGTGCCAGGTACATGGCAAGACCGACAACCAACGAGGTCAGCAGCGGGATAATGACAACCGGCATGAGGGAGCCTAGCCAGCGCGGTACCTTCCAGTTGCCAATCCACATCGCGATGAAGCCTGCCAGCAGACCGGTAACCAGACCACCGATGAAGCCAGCGCCCAAGGTGACCGCGATCGCGCCGCCCGCGAAGCCTGGGGCGATGCCCGGACGGCCGGCGAGCGCGTAGGCGATGTAGCCCGACAGCGCGGCGACGATAAAGCCCATTGCTGCTTGGCCTATAGCGAAGAGAACTGCGCCAAGGTAGAGCAGCAGGCCGGAGCGCTCGAAGTGCATGAGTTCGCCGTCAATGGTCACGTCGTGGCCGGGGAGGTTGCCGAGCGAAAAGTCCGTCGATAGTGCCTGCCAGCCGTTGGCCATATCGGCACCGCCGAAAAGGAAGCCGAGGGCAAGCAGCAGGCCGCCGGCCGCGACGAACGGGACCATATAGGACACGCCGGTCATAATTGCCTGTTGGATGCGCTTGCCCCAACCGAGCGACTGACCTTCTTCTTCCGCATCGGCGCGGGTAGCAGTGCCAGAGACCTTGTGGGCGTGCGGGTTGTGAGCGGCAGCGACGGCCTTGTCGAGCATGGTGCCGGGCTCATTGATGGCGCGTTTGACGCCGGATTCGATTACCGGCTTGCCGGCGAAGCGTTCGCGGTCGCGCACGCCGACGTCCGTGGCGAAGATGACCGCATCGGCCGCGTCGATCGTGGATTGGGAGACGGACTCATTGTTAGACGAGCCCTGCGTCTCAACGGTCAGAGATACATCATCACGCTCGGCTGCGGTTTGGGTGAGGGCGTCGGCCGCCATGTATGTGTGGGCGATGCCGGTGGGGCAAGCGGTGATGGCCACGATGCGGGTGACATCGGCCGAAGGCTCTGCGCTGGCAGGGGTTGCGGCCGAGGGCGCGGCGGCGGAGGAGCCGGCGGCACCGGCACCGGTTGTGGCAGCGCCGGCAGCAGCGCCCTGGGTGGCCGGTTCCTCGGCCGGCTTCTTCTTCGGCTTTTCGGCATTGACTACGTCCAGCACAAGCCGGACGATTTCTTCCTTGGTGGGCGCGTTGCGCAGGGACTCGAGGAAGTCCTTGCGCACTAGAGCGCGGGCCAACTTGGACAAAATCTTCAAGTGGGCCTTGCCGCCGCCGGCCGGGGCGGCGATGAGGAAGACGAGCTGGGCGTCACCGTCAGGGCCGGAGAAATCCACGCCGCTGCTCAGGCGGGCGAATGCGAGGGTAGGTTCGGTCACTGCCTCGGAGCGGCAGTGTGGAATGGCGACTCCGCCAGGGACGCCGGTACCGGCCTTGGCCTCGCGGTCAATGGCGGGCTGTGCCAAACCGGCGATGTCGGTGGCTCGGCCGGTGTCATGGACTAGCGTGGCCAGGTTGGTGATGACGGAGTCAACGCTGTCGCCGAAGTCGGCGTCGAGCGCGACTAGGTCGGTAGTGATGAGGTCGGAAGCCATGTTTAGGCACTCCTTAGGCTAGCGAGTTTACGGGGGTATGTGCGATATCGAGTTCTTCTGGGCGGGGGAATTGGGTGCCTTGTTTGGATGCAGTCGCAGTTCCATAGGCCACCGACTGCGCCAGGCTATCGGCCGGCGACTTACCGGCGGTACGGCCGAGGAGGTATCCAGCGAGCGCGGCGTCACCGGCGCCTACGGTGGATTTCACCGTTGCTGGCGGGGGAGTTGCAGCCCAAGCGCCGTCCGCGGTAACCAGCACCGCCCCGGCACCGCCAAGGGTGACGAGTACCTCTGCGATGCCCTGCTTGACGACGTCCCGGGCCGCCCGAACAACCCCCGAGTACTCGCCGCGTGCGGCCTGGTCTTCCAGTTCGCGGCCGTCGGTTCTGGTGAGCTGGCCGAGTTCTAATCCATTGGGCTTAATGAGATCCGGCGCAGCAGAATTGAGGCTTTCGCCAATGGCTTGCATTGGGGCATCTGACGTATCCACGGCAATGCGAGCCTGTGGTGCGGCCGCGCGGACCGCGGAGATGAGGTCGCAATACCAATCTGTGTTAACGCCACGCGGCAGGGAGCCGGCTAGAACCACCCAGTCGGAGGCAAGGGCGCGGGCGGTGAGCTCGGAGGTAATAGCGCGGGAGTCGGCGTCGGAAAGCGCAGGGCCTGGACCGTTGACCTTGGTGGTAGTGCCATCAGGCTCTGTGATGGTGGTATTGACGCGAACTGCGCCGTCCATGGGGATTGCAGAGGAAGGCAGCCCGGCCGAGTGGATGAGATTTAGGAAAGAATCGGAGTCGTGGGCCGGGAAAAGAGCCAAGGATTGCTCGCCGGCCAAGTGCACGGCATGGGTGACGTTTACGCCTTTGCCGCCAGCAACCTGTGTGACCTCGCTGGCCCGGTGGACATCACCGGAGGTCAATGGCTCGCTGAGCACAAGGGTGGCGTCAATACTGGGATTGGGGGTCAGCGTGAGAATCAAGTTGTCCCTTTCGCAGGTTGTATATTGGGGCCGAACGCCGTTGGGGAGAACCTCGCGGGCATGGCCCGCCCTTAATGTTGATTCTTGTCCGATTGTGTCCGAAAGTCAACAGAATTTCTGTGGTATACATTGCTTTTCTATCCGATTTGTGGTGTTCTGGAAGTTAATAAACCGCTATCTTCGAAGGAAGTACGCTCATGGAAAACGCGTCTGAGTCCACAATCAAAGGAACCGGTGTCGTTGCCGGAGTCGCCTACGCCGAAGCCGTGTGGGTCCGCCCTCGCCCGGCCTTGCCTACCGAGGGAAGCATTGATCCAGAGCAAGCGAGCGATTCTGAGTACGACCGCTTCCTTGCGGCCGTAGATACTGTCGCTGGCCGCTTGGAGCAGCGGGCTGCTGCCGCGGAGGGCCAGGCTGCGGAAGTTCTGACCGCAACGGCCGGCATGGTCAAGGACCGTGGTTGGCATAAGGCGGTGCGCAAGAATATCCGCACCGGCCGGGATGCGGAATTCGCTACTGTCGGTGCCACCGATAAGTTTGTCACCATGTTTGAGGCTGCCGGCGGCATGATGGCAGAGCGCACCACTGACTTGAAGGACGTGCGCGACCGCGTAATCGCAGAGCTGCGCGGCGAGGAAGAGCCGGGCCTGCCGCTCGTAGACGGCGAGGCCGTGCTGTTCGCGGACGATTTGGCCCCGGCCGATACCGCGACGCTGGATACCAAGCACATCAAGGCCCTTGTCACCGAGCTTGGTGGACCTACCAGCCATACGGCCATCATCGCCCGTCAGTTGGATATTCCATGCATCGTTGCTGTGGGCGCCGCGCTGAGCGATATTGAAAGCGGCACGTTGGTATTCGTCGATGGTGCAGTGGGCGCCGTCACCCTTGGGGCCGACGAAAAGACTTCCACAAAGGCAGTGGCTGAGTATCGCGAGCGTGCGGCACGCGTTGCCCAGTGGCGCGGCCCGGCTGAGACCAAGGACGGCCACCGTGTGCAGCTGCTTGCCAACGTCGCTGATGGCAACGCCGCCCGCATTGCTTCGGATTCGCAAGCAGAGGGTATCGGCCTGTACCGCACGGAACTATCGTTCCTCTCGGCCAGTGAAGAGCCCAGCGTTGACGAGCAGGCAAAGATTTACGGCAAGGTTTTTAATGCCTTTCCTGAATCAAAGGTTGTCGTGCGTACGCTGGATGCCGGATCCGATAAACCTATCTCTTATGCCACGCTAAGCTCCGAGGAAAACCCAGCATTGGGTGTTCGTGGGCTGCGTATTGCACGCGATAATGAGGCTCTGCTGACCCGCCAGCTGGATGCGATTGCGCAGGCGGCTGCGGCTCGCGATGACAAAGCATCTACCTGGGTGATGGCTCCTATGGTTGCCACCTCTACCGAGGCCCAGTGGTTTGCTAGCCTGTGCCGCGAGCGCGGCCTGACTGCCGGCGCCATGATTGAGGTTCCGGCCGCAGCGCTTATGGCCGATAAAATCATGCCGCACCTTGATTTCGTGTCTATCGGCACTAATGACCTGACTCAGTACACTATGGCTGCGGACCGCCTGTCGCCACAGCTGGCCTACCTGACCGACCCGTGGCAGCCGGCTGTGCTGCGGCTCATTCAGCACACCTGCATCGTGGGCCAAGCCAATAACGTTGCGGTAGGCGTGTGCGGTGAGGCGGCGGCCGACCCAATGTTGGCCTGCGTGCTTACCGGCTTGGGCGTAAATTCGCTATCCGCAGCGTCGACCGCAGTTGCGGGCGTCGGCGCGCAGCTGGCGGAGGTTACCTTAGAACAGTGCCAGCAGTTGGCAGAGGTAGCACTGGATGCGGAGAGCCCTGACGCTGCCCGTACCGCAGTGGTCGAGCGCATGGAGTCCTTCGCCTAAAGTAGGCGAAGGATCGGGGGACTATTCGCTGGCGAGCACGACCTCAATCTCGCGCTCGCGCAGCGCCTCCACGAAGGAATCGGGGGCAGCGGCGTCCGTAATGACGACGTCGATATCGGCGGCAGAGGCGAAACTTACCAAATAGTCATTGCCCAGCTTGCTGGAGTCACACATGACCACAACCTTGTGGGCATTGGTGACAAAGGCGGATTTGATGGCTGCCTCTTGGGAATCGGCCGTCGACAAGCCATGGTCCAGGGTTAGGGCATTGGTGCCGATAAAGGCGACGTCGGCACGCATCAAAGCCAGGGTGCGCAGTGCGGTATCGCCAACGACGGCTTGGGTAATCGCGCGGACCGTACCGCCAAGTAGCTGGACGTCAGGCACGCCATTGCCCGCTAGCGACAGGGCAATAGGCAGGCTATTGGAGACAATATTAAACTGCGCCTGCGGGTACTGCTGTCCAATGAGCTCCGCGAACGCGTTAATGGTGGTGCCTGCGTCCAAGAAAATGCTGCCGCCGCCCTGGGGAAGAAAATCTAGGGCCGCGCGGGCGATAGCCGCTTTTGCGCCAGAGGCGGACCGCTGGCGGGTATCTAGGGTAAGCTCCGCGGTCTGGAAGGATTGGGAGGCTACTGCGCCGCCATGCACGCGATGGACGACGCCCTCACGGTCAAGCACCGCAAGGTCGCGGCGGATGGTCTCGGCCGTAACTTCGAAGCGTTCCGAGAGCTCAGTGACGTTGACGCGGCCTTCAACGGCGGTGAGGGAAGCAATTTGGCGACGCCGCTCTTCTGCGTACATGATTCCTCCTTGAATCTAGAGACATCGCGTCATGTAGTGGGGGTAAAAGTTGCCACTTTATGCGGAAGTGAAAATCCGGCGATGTTGTTTTGCTTAGTCCATTGTCTCAAAAATCGGGAATAAACGGACTAAAGCAAAAATTTGCACGGCTGCATTCTATATCCGGTGCGCTGAAGTACCTGGTCAGAGGGAAAAGTGGGAAAGTGGGATTTTCGTCTCTTTTGGTGTCCGGGTCCGAAATGGAGCCAAATGGGGGTGGCAGGAAACGGGCCGCTTCAACGAAGGGTGTACATAGATAGACCCCGCAAGGGCCAATCGAGGACCTCGCGGGGCTATAGAATCTGTGTCAGGCTGGTGACTAAAGCTTACGGAATACGGATACAACCTTGCCCATGATCTCCGCATCATCGCCGTTGATGGGAGCGTAGGCATCGTTGTGGGGGAGCAACCACACGCCAGAGGAATCGCGGTGGAATTCCTTAACGGTAGCTTCAGCACCATCGAGCAGCGCTGCAACGAACTCGCCCTCTTCTGCAACTGACTGGGAGCGAATGATTACCCAGTCGCCGTCAAGAATGCCGGCATCCTGCATCGAGTCGCCGACCACTTGCAGCATATAAAGGTCGCCGCCACCGACTACCTCATCGGGCATCGGAAAGTAAGTGTCTACGTTTTCTTCCGCGGTAATGGGCGCACCCGCTGCGATTCGGCCAACCACAGGAATGTAGGAAACCGCACCTGCCTCTGCGGGAACCTGCTGTTCGGGCTTAGCCGGTTTGCGGCCCGGCTTCTTGGCGCCATCGTCGGTATTTAGGTGTCGAACATCTACGGCTCGCGGCTTATTTGGGTCACGGCGCAAGAAGCCCTTTTCTTCCAATTGCTTTAGCTGGTAGGCAACAGAGGAGGTGGACTGCAAGCCTGCTGCGTCACCAATTTCGCGGATGCTTGGTGGGTAACCACGCAGCATGACGGCGTCACTAATGACGTTAAGAATTCGTCGCTGGCGGTCAGACAGGGAAGCGTAGTCGGTCTTCTCGGTGGTCTTCTTTGGCTTGCGGCCCATTGCTGGCTCCTCGGAGGGGATCGGCTGGATTTATCGGTGGTCTGTTAGCTGGCGGCGCTGAAAAGTTGCCACACGTCATTTGTAGCACGAAAAGTACAGATGTTCGAGATTTGCGTGTTGGGGTGGACAAGTATTCGAAGCGATGCTATAAATCGAACGTACCAACTAAATCGAACATTATGGCGACTGGGTGTCATGACGTGTCGCATGAGGCGCCTACGGTGGGTTCAGTCGTCGAAAGGAAAGTTATGTCTCTGCTGATCAATTCTCGCAATAACCTGGTAACTCGCAAAGCTTCCGAACCTGTAGTGGTGCCTTCTGCGTCCGTGTGGGATGTGGAGCGCGGCTACGGTTCTGCGGCCCGCGGCACCGAAAGCTCTCGGTATGTTCGAACCCTACGTGTGGAAGATCGCACGACCTATCGTTCGAACCGTACGTCGGCCGGAGGCTCTGGGAACAGATCGAATAGGGGACGAAACAGTGTGGGTGAGTCGAACACAGGTAACTACGCATTGGGTGCAGTGTTTGGTGTCGCGGTCTTTGTGGGCACATTGCTAGGGGGACTTGCGGGCGCTGAAGGAAATAGTGCTCCTCAACCCCCGGCTTCTGGTGTGCAGCAAGTTGAAGCTGCAGTAGCGCACTAGGGGCTACAGCGGGGTGAAGCCCAGTGGCCGCACGGAATTGGAGATGAGTAAACTACTGGCGTATCAACGTCAGTGAAAGGACCACTGTGTATTGCCCCTTTTGTCACAATGAGCAATCCCGCGTCATTGACTCGCGTGTGGTCGATGCTGGAGCGTCGATTCGTCGCCGGCGCGAGTGCGCTTCGTGCAAGGGTCGCTTTACCACGGTTGAAAAGGCCGTGCTGCTTGTCGTGAAGAGAAACGGTCTGGCCGAGCCCTTCAGTAGAGATAAATTGATCCGCGGTGTCCGTCGTGCCTGCCAGGGACGAGACGTAAGCGACGATGCCCTGAAGAAGCTTGCGCAAGAAGTTGAGGAGACGGTGCGTAGTCATGGCTCCTCGCAGGTCAACGCGAACGAGATTGGTTTGGCCATCCTAGAGCCACTGCGTGACCTTGATGAAGTGGCTTATCTGCGCTTCGCCTCCGTGTATAAATCCTTTGAAAGCGCAGATGACTTTGAATCCGAGATTCGGCTGATGCGAAGGCGCGATCGCGAGGACTTTTAGCGCAGTTTGTCCACCGCCTTTTGGATACGGCGGAGTGAAACGGCGTGGGCTGTGCCAAGGCGCTGGGCGAAAAGAGATACTCGAAGTTCTTCAATCATCCAGCGTACGTCCTTGACCTCGCGGGTCTTTTCGCGGCCGGCCGGGAGGTTGCGAAGGCGGTTGGATAGGTAGGCCTTGGCGTTATCTACCTCGGCTTGGCGGTCTGCATCGCGGTCCGGGTCAAGGTTCATGTCCTCTAGACGAATGCGCATGGCTTGGATATATCGCGGGAGATGACGCAGATGGGACATTCCATGGACAGTGATGGCATTTCGGGGGAGGAGGAAATCCAATTGTGCGCGCATGTCATCGATTGCTGGACCGTCCCAATGCGCGAGTTCGGCTCGCAGATTGGAGTATTCGGCAAGTCCGGGGGCAATAGCTACCACTGCCTGGCGTACGCGTCCTGGGACCTGGGGTTTGACGGTGTCCTTGAGCTGCTGGAACGCCGAGGGGGTGCGGACCGGGCCGCCGGCTTCGAGCATCAAGTCGCGGATGGCGGCTACGCGGGCGTCGTTAACCAAGCCGTCGGCGCCGCCGTGCGGATAGGAATCGACAGCGACGCGCTGTTGCAACGGCAAGCCCTTGACCATTTGTGGAGCATTAACGGATATCTCACGCATGAGGAGGGTGAGTGTGGTCGTGACCATGGCGGCATCTGCGGCGGCCTTGGTGGGATGGACCTTGAGCTCGACGCCGTCCTTTGTGGCGACTAGGGCGGGGTAGGCGGTGACTTCGTGGCCGTCGACGGTGGTCGTAACCGTGTCATCGATGGTGCCGAGGGTGTCGTCGGTCCATTCGCTAACGGCGGTGGACTCGGAGGTGCGCGAGACGCGGGATACGGAGGACTTGATGTGTCCGGCCTGCCGTCGGACGAGCGCCGCGAGGTCGCGGTCCGAGTCGACGATTTTGCCGCGCTTATCGATGGCCCCGTAGTTCATCCGCAGGTGGGCGGGTAGCTTGCTGGCCTGGAAGTCGGTGGCGTTGATTCCTTGACCGCCGAGTTCGCGGAGGACGTCGGCAAGCTGCTGGGTGATGGGGCCTTCATAAGGGATGAGGCGGTCGATGGCGCGCTCGGCAAATTCGGGCGCGGGTACGACGGTGCGGCGCAGGGCCTTGGGCAGGCTGCGGATGAGCTCGGTGACGAGCTCGAGGCGCAGACCGGGAACGAGCCAATCGAAGCCTTCGGTATCCAAGCCGGCGAGCATAGGAATGGGAACCATTACGGTAACGCCGTCGAGAGGATCGCCGGGCTCGAACTTGTAGGTCAGTTCGTAATCGATAGAGCCCTTGCGCCAGTGGTCGGGGAAGGATTCCTCGGTGACATCATGGGAGTCATCGATGAGCTTAGCGGGATCGAAATCCAGCAGATCCGGGGTGCGGCGGCGCTCCTTTTTCCACCACGAGTCAAAGTGGCGGCCAGTGGTAACTTTTTCCGGAATGCGCTGGTCATAGAAATCGAAGAGCGTGTCTTCGTCTACGATGAGGCCGCGGCGGCGGGCCTTTTCTTCGTATGCGGCGGCGTCGTCAAGCGCTTGGGCGTTGGCCTTGAAAAAGGCGTGGTGGGTGTTCCAGTCGCCGGCGATAAGGGCATTGCGGATGAACATATCGCGGGCAGCGGCGGGATCAACGCGGTGGTAGGGCACGGAGCGGTCGGCCACGATGGGCACGCCGTAGAGCGTGGATTTTTGGTGCGCGATGGCGGCGGCGCGCTTGCGAGACCAGGTGGGCTCGGAGTAGTTGTGCTTGAGCAGATCCGCACCGAGCTTTTCTACCCAGGCAGGATCGATGGCGGCGACATCGCGCGCCCAGAGGCGGGAAGTTTCCACCAGCTCGGCAGCCATGAGGAACTCGGGAGGCTTTTTAGCCAAAGCGGAGCCGGGGAATACCAGGAAGCGGGTGTTGCGCGCGCCCTGGAACTCCTTGGAATTGCCATCGCGGGCGCCGATATTGGATAGCAGGCCCGAAAGGAGAGACATGTGGATGTCATCGGAGCGGCGCTCGGTGCCTTCCTGGTAGGTCCAGCCCAGCTGCTTGGCGACGTCCTTGAGCTGGCGCACCAAGTCAAACCACTCCCGGATGCGCATGTAGTGGAGGAATTCCTGCTTCATGCGCTTGCGGAACTTATTGCCGGATTGCTCATTGCGGGTTTGCTTGATGTAATCCCATAGCTTGAGCATGGACAAGAAATCCGAGGTCTTGTCCTTGAAGCGAGCGTGGGCTTGGTCGGCCTGGGCCTGGAAGTCGAGGGGACGCTCGCGCACATCTTGGATGGTCATGGCGGCAACGATGACCATGACATCATCGAGGCATCCGTTGGTATTGGCTTCAATGAGCATGCGCGCCATGCGCGGATCCAGTGGGATGCGGGAAAGATCGCGGCCGATGGTGGTGAGCGAGGGCTTGTCCTGCTTGTCGTGGAGGGCGCCGAGCTCGTGGAGGAGTGTGAGACCATCGCGGATGGCCTTGTGCTCGGGAGGTTGGATGAAGGGGAATTGTTCGATATCACCGAGCTTGAGCGAAACCATTTGGAGGATGACACTCGCGAGGTTGGTGCGCAGGATTTCTGGGTCGGTGAACTCGGGACGGCTTTCAAAATCCTGTTCGCTGTAGAGGCGGATGGCGATGCCGTCGGCAACGCGGCCGCAACGGCCGGAGCGCTGGTTGGCGGAGGCCTGCGAGATGGGCTCGATAGGCAACCGCTGGACCTTGGTGCGCGTGGAATACCGCGAGATACGGGCGGTGCCGGTATCGACGACATAGCGGATGCCGGGCACGGTAAGCGACGTTTCGGCGATATTGGTGGACAAGACGATGCGGCGGCCGCGGTGCTCGCTAAACACGCGGTGCTGCTCTTGGTTAGATAGGCGGCCAAAGAGGGGAGTGACCTCGACGTTTTTCCACTTTTTGCCTTCGATGGCCTCCATGGCATCGCGGATATCTCGCTCGCCAGGGAAGAAGCACAGGATATCGCCGTCGCCTTCGCGCATGAGCTCTTCGATGGCCTCGGTCAAGCCGTCGAGCGGGTCTTGGTCCACGACTTTTCCGCCGGCTTCGAACTCGAGCGGCCGGTAGCGGATTTCTACGGGGTAGGTACGACCGGAGACTTCGATGATGGGGGCGGGGTTGCCGTCGGCATCGGCAAAGTGGGCGGCAAAGCTTTCTGGGTCGATGGTTGCGGAGGTGATGATCACCTTGAGGTCGGGACGCTTGGGCAATAGGCGCTTCAAGTAGCCCAAGAGGAAGTCGATATTGAGCGAACGTTCGTGGGCCTCATCGATGATGATGGTGTCGTACTTATTGAGGAAGCGGTCGCGTTGCATCTCGGCGAGCAGAATGCCGTCGGTCATAAGCTTGACGGCGGTGGTCTCAGAGACGCGGTCATCGAAGCGGATGGCGTAGCCGACGGACTCGCCGATTTTCTGATCCAATTCCGCGGCGATGCGTTCGGCCACGGTGCGCGCTGCAATACGGCGCGGCTGGGTATGGCCGATGAACCCGCGCCGGCCGCGGCCCAGCTCGAGGCAGATTTTCGGGATCTGGGTGGTCTTACCAGAACCGGTCTCACCAGCGATGATAACGACCTGATTGTCCCGAATTGCCTCGGCGATATCGTCCTTGCGGGCGGTGACGGGGAGGGCGTCGGGGT
This sequence comes from Corynebacterium sp. ACRPF, assembly GCF_022347395.1. NCBI lineage: Bacteria > Bacillati > Actinomycetota > Actinomycetes > Mycobacteriales > Corynebacteriaceae > Corynebacterium > Corynebacterium sp. ACRPF. The sequence goes on along the minus strand of NZ_JAKRNB010000015.1, from coordinate 22,725 downwards.
AGGAGATGGTGGGAACGGCGGCGTCGGTAAGCGCGACGCGCTCGGCCGCGGCATGGATTTCAGCGCCGATTTCTTGCAGCGCTTTAGGGGCGCGAGCCTTCTTGAGACGGCGGCGGAAGGAGCGGGCCTCGGCCAAAGTGACATTTTCGAGTGCGGCGAAGAGCTCGTCGCGAGAAGGGGATTCGTTCTTAGTCATGACTAGGCAACGAGTTTACCCGTCCACCTGAAATGAGGAAAAAGTTGTTAAAGTGAAAATACTTATCCATTTTTCTATGTGCATTCCTGAAGGAGGAGCACCGCCTATGACGAACCCGTATTCGGGTGGAAATGACGATTTTCCTCGCTATGAGCCGACCAACCATCCTGAGGATCGGCCGGACTACGGCCAGCTTCCATCGTATGGTGGCGCCCACGAGGGCAACGCCCAAGGCTATGCCGGCTACCAGGCAGGCGGGCCTCAGCACACCGGAAAGGTTTCGGCCGTTGATGCCGTTTCTTGGGCTTTTCGGGCTGTCTTTGGCAACTGGAAGCTATGGATTTTAGGAACGTTGCTTGCTGGCTTCCTCGGCGTAGTCTTTTTCGCTATTTCTGGCGGAGTAGGCGCTGCAACGGCGAGTGCCGATGGCGATCTCTCCGCTAGTTCCACGATCATGCAAATCATTTCCTGGGTGATTGGCATCGTGCTAACTCTGGCGCTTATGCGCCTAGCGCTTTTCCAGATTGATGATTCTCGCACCGGGTGGGGCTACCTATTTAAGAATGTGCGCTGGTGGCAGCCACTAGTCATTATGTTTGTCATCGGTATTGTCATCGGTGTTGTAGCGGGTCTTATCTCGTTCCTGGCTCTGCGTGGTTCGGCGGCGAAGCTGGCTGGCGGTGCCGAGCAGCTTTCCGATGAAGAAGCGTTCACCGCCGTCATGGGCATGCTCGGCGTCATGGCTGTGATTTCGCTGATTAGCTTCTTTGTGCAGCCGCTGTTCTCCCTGATGCAGTGGTTCGCGGCTGACGGCGATAGCGTTGATGACGCCGTGAAGAAGGGCTTTCAGGCAGGTAAGAATAACTACGGTCAAATGTTGCTACTGGCAATTTTGAACTTTTTCATCATTGTGGCCGGTTTCTTGCTTTTGGGCATCGGCCTCATCGTGGCTTATCCGGTCACACTATTGGCGCAAGCGCACATGTTCCGCCAGTGCGCGGGTCGCAACACCCTCCCGCAGGTATAGCACCAGATAGGTAAAGGCCACCGTTTCCCGCTTGGGACGGTGGCCTTTGGCGTGCTTGGCGACGCCCAGGGGCAACTAGAGGCAGTGTCCACTGCCGATTGTGGCTACTGCTGGGAGCGCTCTATCGCCTTGTTGTAGGCGGCGGTGATGAGCGTGCCGAATTCGCGGAATTCTTCGCTGCGGGCTGCAGAGGAGCGGAAGACGAGGCCGACCTCGCGCTCGGCTGTGACGTCGGGGGCGAAGTGGGCTACGGCTACATCCTTGCCATGGCATTCGGTCGCGAGGGCGGATTCGGGGACGAGGGTGCAGCCCAGCCCGCCCATGACCAGCTGCATGATGGTGGTCAGGGAGGAAGCACGGGTGACGGAATTGGTGGCCTCGGCGGGGTTGATACTGGCGTGGCGGCAGAGATCGACGACCTGATCGCGCAAGCAGTGGCCGTCGTCAAGCAGCAGCAAATCCAAGTCCTTGAGCTCCGCAAGCTCGACATCCTCGCGGCCGGCGATGGGGTGATCGGGCGGGCAGACAATGGAGAATTTCTCCGTGTAAAGCGGGCTATCGACCATGCCGGTGGCCTCGGATGGAAGGGCCATGATGGCAAGGTCCAAGTTGCCGTTGCGCAGGCGGGTAATGAGGTGCTGGGTTTGCTCCTCGACGAAGCGCGGCTCGAGCTCCGGGTAAGCCTGCGCAAGCATGGAGAGCAGATCGGGGAGGATGTAGGGGGCGATGGTGGGGATAACGCCGATAGTCAGCGGGCCGGCAAGGGTGCCGTTGGCGCCGCGAGCGTGAGCGAGGAAGGTATCGGCTGCTTCAAGCGTTGCCTTGGCGTAGGGGAGGAGGGTCTCACCGGCCGAGGTGACGATGACTTTGCGGGTCGAGCGCTCGATAAGCTGCAAGCCCAATCCCTGTTCGAGGGCAACGAGGCCCTGGGAGAGGGAGGGTTGGGAAATCTCGAGTTTGGCGGCCGCGGTACCAAAGTGCTTGTTTTCCGCAACGGTGACGAAGGTACGCAGCTGAGCAAGTGTAGGGCGGTACTCTTTATTATGCATGCCTATTACTCTAACACTTACCTATAGGATTTGCTATTGACGCGAGCGAAAAAGATGGTATAACTGATCGTGTTGGGCCGGATGCGGTCCGGCCCCGCTGCTTGTATGTCAAGCAGCAGGACACTTAGAGGAAAAGCCTTTGATAAAGGAGTTGAAGACTATGCCTATTTTGACCGTCGGCGAGAAGTTCCCAGAGTTCAATCTCACCGCCCTGACAGGTGGCGACCTGCACAACGTCAACGCTAACCAGCCGGAGGACTACTTCGAGCAGGTATCCCTGGACAAGTACGAAGGCAAGTGGAAGGTCGTCTTCTTCTACCCGAAGGACTTCACCTTCGTCTGCCCGACCGAGATCGCTGCCTTTGGCAAGTTGGACGAGGAGTTCCAGGACCGCGATACCCAGATCCTCGGCGGCTCCACCGATAACGAGTTCGCTCACTTCAACTGGCGCGCAACCCACCCGGACCTGAAGGAAGTTCCTTTCCCGATGTTCTCCGACGTGCGCCACGACCTCATCCGTGCACTGGGCGTAGAAAACGCTGATGGCGTTGCTGACCGCGCCACCTTCATTATCGACCCCGATGGCGTTATCCAGTTCGTATCCGTCACCCCGGATGCTGTCGGCCGTAACGTAGACGAGGTGCTGCGCGTGCTCGACGCCCTGCAGTCCGAAGAGGTCTGCGCTTGCAACTGGGAGAAGAACGACCCAACCAAGAACATCAACAAGATGGACGTCGTACAGTCCGCACTCTAAATCTCACTGAGATGCAGGTTTACCCCGCTTTCGTAGCGGGGTTTCCTTTTAAATCCAGCGCAGTAAATTCCTATCAAAACCTCAAAGGAGAAAAGCTATGTCTATTGATAATCTGAAGTCTTCCCTACCGGAGTACGCCAAGGACCAGAAGCTCAACCTGGGCGCCCTGACCCGTTCCAAGGACCTGGACGAGGAGCAGCTCTGGGGCTGCCTGCTGGCATCGGCCGCCGCAACCCGCAATGACACCGTGCTGTCTGAGATTGCGGAGGAAGCAAAGGAGCACCTCTCCGAGGAAGCTATCGAGGCAGCCTACGGCGCAGCCACCGTTATGGCTATGAACAACGTTGCCTACCGCGCCAAGGGCTGGTTGGGCGATGACTACGCACAGGTTAAGTTCGGCCTGCGCATGAACATCATCTCCAAGCCAGGCGTGGACAAGGCCAACTTCGAGCTGTGGAATACCGCAGTCTCCGCCATCAATGGCTGCGAGCACTGCCTGGGTGCTCACGCTCACGAGCTCAATGAAGCTGGCCTGAGCAAGGAGCAGGTCTGGGAGGCCGTCAAGGTTGCGGCCGTTGTCCAGGCTGTGGCACAGGCCATCCAGATTGAGGCCGCACGCTAAAATAGCCGGCCTTTAGCCGCGCTCGCGCTTGCCGACGCCCCCTCACTCGGGGCGTGGCAGCCAGGGCGGCTTTGTCGTTTTCGCTGGCTAGTACTCCACGCGCAGGTCCGACAGCCGGACTTCGCCGGCCTCATCGGAGGCATCGAGATCTACCGTAGCGACGAACTGGTAGGCGTGGTCGCCGTCTGGGTCCTTGATGATCTGGCGCACGGACCACGCACGCGAGTCAGTATCGCCTAGGCGGAAAAACTCCGGGCCGCGGGCCTCGGGGCCGGAATCGATGTCATCATACTCATCGAAATAGTCATCCAGGATAGCGCCGAAGTCCGGCACCTCGTCCAAGTAATCGAGCAGGTCCGCCAAACGATCTTCCTTTTCCAATGCAAAGAGCTGCACCAAGCGGAACATGTAATTGCGCACCATGATGGTAAAGGCGCGGCGATTGGCCGTGAGCGCGGTGGGGTCCTCCACACCAAAGGCCAGCTCGCGGTCCACCGTGTCTTGGTCGATGGGGGAGTCTTCGCCGGCCATCTGCGCCCATTCGTCGACAAGCGAGGAGTCCACTTGGCGGATAAGCTCACCTAGCCAGACAACGATGTCCTCGAGCTCCGGAGTGTTGTACTCGTCCGGAATGGATTGCTTAAGGGTGCGCCAGGCGTCGGTCAGGTAGCGCAAAATCACGCCCTCGGAGCGGGCCAGGCCATAGGTTGCGACCAGATCCGAGAAGGTCATCGCATTCTCGAGCATGTCGCGCACCACGGACTTGGGGCGCAGCTCGAATTCCTTGACCCACGCATTGGTCTCAGCGAAAGTATCGTAGGCCTGCTCCAACAGCTCCTCGAGCGGCTTCGGCCAAGTTATATCCTCCACCATATTCATGCGGTCGGTGTAGTCCACACCGTCCGCCTTCAGCGCGGCAATCTCTTCGCCGCGGCGCTGCTTCTGCTGAGCGATGAGCACCTGGCGCGGGTCATCCAGGATGGCCTCGAATACGGAAATGACGTCCAGGTTATAGGTCTCCGCTTCCGGATCCAGCAGCGAGAGCGCGGCTAGGGCGAATGGACCCAGTGGCTGGTTGAGCGCAAAGTCACGCGGCAACTCTCGCACCAAATGGTAGGGACGGCCGTAAATATCCAAACCCTTGGTGGATTTTTGTACCACGCCGGAATCTACTAGTCCGCGGAAGAGATCGATGGCGGTGAGAATGTCCTTATTCTGTTTGCTGCGATTATCGTGATTGTCTCGCAGTAGGTGGCGTATGTGCTCGTAGCCATTGCCATGGCGCGCCAAGACGTTGAGCAGCATGGAATTAGAAACGCGGAACTGAGAGGTAAGCTGTTCCGGCTCAGCCTCAGTAAGGCGCGCGAAAGTCTTCTCGGACCAGGACACCTCGCCTTCTCGGGCGGACTTTTTCTTAAGCTTCTTCAAGCGTTTGGGGTCGTCGCCGATGCGGCGGCGTTCCTTGGCATTTTCGATCTCGTGCTCGGGGGCCTCGACCACCACAGTGCCCTCGGTGTCATAGCCGGCGCGGCCGGCGCGGCCGGCAATCTGGTGGAATTCGCGCGATTTGAGGATGCGTTGGCGCTGGCCATCGAACTTGGCAAGCCCAGTCATCAGCACGGTGCGGATGGGCACGTTAATACCCACTCCTAAGGTATCGGTGCCGCAAATGACCTTAAGCAGGCCCTTTTGTGCCAGGCGCTCCACTAGGCGGCGGTATTTGGGCAGCATGCCCGCGTGGTGGATGCCGATGCCCTTGCGCAAGAGCTTGGACAGATCTTTGCCAAAGGCAGTGGTGAAGCGGAACCCACCTATTTCTTGAGCAATCGCTTCCTTTTCTTCCTTGGTAATGATCCCCGAAAGTGAGGTGAGCGCCTGGGCGCGCTCGGCCGCTTCACGCTGCGAGAAGTGCACCACGTAGATGGGTGCCTTCTTATCGGCCAAGAGCTCCTCGATGGTCTCGTGCACCGCGCTAAAGACATAGGAGAAATCCAGCGGGACAGGCCGCGTGGTGCCGGCGACGAGGTTGGTGGCGCGGCCAGTGCGGCGGGTGAGATCATCTTCTAGCCACTGAGTATCGCCCAAAGTGGCGGACATGAGCAGGAACTGCGCCTTGGACAACTCCAGCAGCGGCACCTGCCAGGCCCAACCGCGATCCGGCTCGGAGTAGTAGTGGAACTCGTCCATCACTACTTGGTCGATATTGGCCTCGGCGCCATCGCGCAGCGCAATATTGGCCACAATCTCGGCGGTGGCGGCGATGATGGGGGCATTGCCATTAACGGTGGCGTCGCCAGTCATCATGCCCACATTTTCGGCGCCGAAGATATCGCACAGGGCAAAGAACTTCTCGCTCACAAGGGCCTTAATCGGCGCAGTATAGAAGCTGCGCTGGCCACGAGCTAGGGCGATGAAGTGTGCAGCATTAGCCACCATGGACTTTCCCGAGCCTGTAGGGGTAGCGAGGATAACATTATCGCCGGCCAAAATACCGAGCGAGGCTTCTTCTTGCGCTGGGTACAAATTGATACCCCGGCCGGTGGTCCACGAGGTAAAGGTATCCCAAATTGCCTCGTCTACGAGGGACTCGGGTACTTCCGTTAAATCTGGCAGCAGCTGAGATAAGTTCACCCCCACCACCTTAGCGGCGATGGGGGCGGGTTAGTTAGATATCGTCACCTAAGTCGCCCTCGCCCGAAGCAGAATCAGTGCCATCCTTGCCATCATCGGACTGCGGGCCTTCCTCTTCGGCGGAATCTTCGCGGTCATCGATCTCGGTATTGATGATCTGCTGGCTTTCTTCTTCATCCAAGGAAGCCAAAAATGCCTGGAACTCCTCGCTGATTTCCTCACCGGTAGGCATGGGCTCCTCGCCAGGCATGATCGCCTGCGGATGCTCCTTGCGGTAGCGCTCCATATAAGCGTCATATTGCTGCTCGAGTTGTTGGACTACGCCTTCGATCTCATCCGAGCCACCAACTTGCTCCTCCAGCTGGTTTTCCACGCGAGAAATATCGGCCTCAATGCTGCCCAAAGGAATGTTGAGGCGCGCCGCCCGAGCCACCGAATCCAGCAACTGGTACGTGGCCTGCGGATAAGGCGAAGCTGCCAGATAATGCGGCACGTGGACGGTATATCCAGCCACCGTGCGGTGCTTATCCGCCAGAGCCTTTTCCAGATACAGCGCGGCGGAGCCTGGCACCATCATGGTGGAATCCATCGAGAGCATGTGCTCAGTCAAGCGGGAGGAGGTGCCATGGGCCGTAACCACCGTGGGGCGGGTATGCGGCACCGGCATCGGCGCGGCATAGAGCATAATGGTGTCTTCGATGTTGAACTTTTCCACCAACTTCACCACGGCGGTAGTAAACGCCTCCCAGCGCATGTCTGGTTCAGGGCCAGACAGCAGTAGGAAGGTCTTTCCGGAATTATCGCGCAGGACCTTAATACCAAGATCCATGGATTCGATTTCCAGCGCCCGATCCTTATCAATCGTGATGGCTGGGCGGCGCGAGCGGTAATCAATCAGCTCATCAGAGTTAAACGACGCCAGCTGACGGCCTTCCAAAGCGGCCTTCAGGTGGTCAGCACTTGCCTCAATGGCCTGGCCAGCGTCAGCATAGCCGTGCATGGCAACAATCATGGTGGGGCCTTGTCCGTCACCGGAATCATCCCTAATCACCGGAGCCGGATATTCCAGCTCATACATGCGGCGATCTTCTTCGTGCATGTTGTGTTACCTCCTTGCATTCTTACCTACCCCAACGCCGCGCGCGTGCCTACTATTCCCGCGCGCACTGCGAGGTTAAATAAACAATTGTGCCCCAAACCGCTGCGCATTGCCAGCGCAATCCCGGGCGGGTTGTGGAAAGCCGCTAGCCGACGCCCCCCTTCACCCCACCTATCCACAGATCCCCACCACCTAATCCTTAGCGGCCTATGCATAGTTGCGCTCATGGTTGAGGCTGGGGCCATGGACATCACAACACCAACTCAGCCCATCCGTACGCCCGGCGATATCCTCGCCAATATCCCAGGAATCCTCGGATTCTTTCCCACCGAATCAGTCATCCTCATCTCCATCCAACCCAGCCAACGCGGATACAGCATCGGACCAGTAGCCCGCCTCGATTTGCACGATGTGCCTGGTGCCCTGCACGAGGTGATGGATGCGTTTCACTGCGGAAACCCCGAAATCATTTTTTGCTTCGTGCTCTCCCAGCGCGAGGAAGGAGAGCTCTGGGACATTCTGCAGTCTCTTTACCATTTCCAAGACCGGACAGGTATGGGCATCGATGCCTGCTGGCTGTCCGAAGAACTATCCACCGATACCGCCTATGACCTCATCTTTGGCCACGCCACAGAAAGCGGCGAGGGCCCGCTGCAGAATTGGATGGAAGGAACCATACCCGCCATCTCGACGAGCCACACGATGCGCGCCTGCGTGAATAACGGGATGCTTCCGGAACTTAGCCGTCATGACTTGGTCCAGCGTTTCAAGGACCCGAACCCATACTTTGGGGAAGAAGAGATAAGGGCCATGGAGCGATGCGCCGAAGAGATTGCCCGCCAACTGCGCGCCGGGCACGGATACGGCACTACAGATCCAGTGCAGGTGGTCAAGCACCTCATTGCCGATGTGCTCTATGTGCTCAGCGAGGTCGAATCGCTGGAGGAAACCCTAGAAAATGAAGAATTGTTGTGTGTGGCAGCCATGTGGATGTCTACCACCTGGACCCGCGACCTAGTCATTACGGAGCTTGTCTCCGCGCCGCAGGAAGCAGGTGACCTGTTATTGGCGGTAGCCCGTACATTCCAGGGGTCTATTCGCTACAACGCCCTAGCTTTGTATGCTGCTAGCCAGGTGTCTCACGAATTCGGAATTTATGCCGGTCCGGCGCTGGCAGTAGTAGTAGAAGAGGCGCCCCATCACAATTTGGGGCGCCTCATAGCGCAGGGGTATCGCAGCGGTATGGGAAAGCGGTTGGTCTCCAGCCTATGCCATGGTTGCGAGCTAGCCCGCGAAGCGGCGGGGCTCCGCGTTGACAGCCCCGCCTAACACGCGCGGCGTCTAGGACCGCTTTGCGGAATGTGCCTTATCGCCAAGCTGTCGGGTGAAGTTCCACGCGTCGGTGACGATGGTTTCCAGGTCCGTACGGGTGGGATTCCACCCGAGTTCCCGCTGAATCTTCTCTGAGGAAGCGATGAGCGTAGCTGGGTCGCCCGCGCGGCGCGGGGCCACCTCAGCCGGAATATCGTGGCCGGTGACCTTGCGACACATCTCGATGACTTGCTTGACGGAGTACCCATCGCCAGAACCCAAGTTGTAAATGCGGTGCTTGCCAGATTCGTTGGACTCGAGGGCAAGCACGTGGGCGTCGGCTAGATCGCGGATATGGATGTAGTCACGCACTGGGGTGCCGTCTGCGGTATCCCAGTCATCGCCGAACATGAAGATCTTATCCCGGTGGCCCAAAGCAACCTGCAACACGATGGGGATGAGGTGGGTTTCTACCTCGCGGTTCTCGCCAATATTTCCGTAGGCACCAGCCACATTGAAATAGCGCAGCGAGGTAGCGCCCAGGCCGTAGGCGTGGGCAAAGGACGTGATCATGTAGTCGATGGCCAGCTTGGTCGCACCATACGGATTGGTGGGCTGGGTTGGCATGTCTTCCGTAATCGGGACTTGGTCGGGCTCACCGTAGGTTGCAGCGGTGGAGGAAAAGACGAGGTTTTTGACGTCGTTATCCCGCATGGCATTAAGCAGTGTCAGGGTAGTAACGACGTTGTGCTGCCAGTACTCATCTGGCTTTTCCACGGATTCGCCCACCAAGGAGCGCGCAGCGAAGTGAATGACGCCTTCGAAGCCACCTTCGCCCAGGACATCGGCAGCCTTGTCCGCGACGTCGCCCTCGATGACGCGGGCGGCTTCCGGAACGGCCTCACGGTTGCCGGTGGAGAAATTATCGATGATGGTTACGTCATGGCCTTGTTCGACCAATACTGCGGCGCAGACGCTGCCCACGTAGCCGGCGCCACCGGTAACGAGAAGCTTCATAGCTATACCTCCACGCGCACTGCGTGCGCCAAATCGTCGGAAAGCACGACGCTGCCACCTTCCGGTGTCGACAGTGTGATCGTGCCGCTGTTATTGACCACAGATACCTTGGCGCCCACACGAATGCCGGCATCGGTGAGCTCCTGGAAGGTGCCATCATCAACCTGCAGGATTTCATTGACCTGGATGACGGTCGCGGAGACCTGCTCGCCATTGGGGAGATCGACCGCCCGGGTGCCCTGGTCCGGCTGCGGAACATCGAAGCCAAGTGCAGACAGTGCCGGAATAGGATTGCCAAAGGGGGACCGCGTCGGGTCATCGAGAACGGCGACCATGCGCTTTTCCACCTCTTCACTCATGACGTGCTCCCACCGGCAGGCCTCGTCGTGGACCTTGGCAATGTCGAGCCCCAGGACGTCGGTAAGCAAACGCTCTGCCAAACGGTGCTTGCGCATGACTGCGGTTGCTAGGTCGCGGCCCTTGTCCGTGAGATCCAAACTGCGGTCGGTGCGCACGTGCAAAAGGCCATCGCGCTCCATGCGGGCCACAGTCTGAGAAACCGTAGGTCCGGACTGCTCCAAACGCTCCGCAATGCGGGCGCGCAGGGGAGTAATGCCTTCTTCCTCTAGCTCGTAGATGGTCCGCAGATACATCTCCGTTGTATCAACTAGGTCCCTCACGTGGGCATACCTTTCTGTGTGAATACAGTTACGCGGCTATAGTCCCGTCCAAGAACGGGAAAGCGCTTTCTAGACTCTGCAGTCCAGATTAGCCTACCCAAGGCTTGGCTCGCCGCTAGGAACCAAGCCGATGCCTTATCCACGCCAAACCCCGAGCCCATGGCGGTACGTTGCCAAATGGGCCCGGGGATAGGATGTGCTGCCGAATGCAGTAGGCGTGGATTACAAAGCGTACTCGCGCAGGCGATCGGCGCGGTTTCCATCGCGCAGCTTTGCCATGACTTCGCGCTCAATCTGGCGTACACGCTCGCGTGAAAGGCCGAAGCGGCGGCCTATCTGATCCAAGGTGCGCGGAACACCATCATCGAGGCCATAACGCAGGCGGATGACGTCCTGCTCGCGCTTCTCTAAGGTGTCAATCACACCGCGGATATCGGAGTGGCGCATAGATGCGACGACCGCAGTTTCAGCATCGGTAGCTTCTGCATCTTCAATGAAGTCGCCCAAAGGAGCTTCTTCATCGGTACCTACCGGCATATCGAGAGAGACCGGATCGCGTGACTGGCGCAGCAGCATTTCAATCTTGTTCTCATCAATACCGGATTCTTCCGAAAGCTCCTCGTTGGTAGCTTCGCGGCCCAATGATTGATACATCTCGCGCTTAATACGAGAAAGCTTGTTAACCTGCTCAACCAAGTGGACTGGGAGGCGAATGGTGCGGGACTGGTCAGCCATGCCGCGGGTAATCGCCTGACGAATCCACCAAGTGGCGTAAGTGGAGAACTTGAATCCCTTGGCGTAATCGAACTTCTCCATTGCGCGGATAAGGCCTAGGTTGCCCTCCTGGATGAGATCCAGCAGTGGCATACCGCGGCCGGTGTAGCGCTTGGCCAGCGAGACAACTAGGCGCAGGTTGGCTTCGAGCAGGTGGGAGCGTGCCTTCTTGCCTTCGCGGGCGAGGATCTTTAGGTCGCGCTTTTCGGCACGGGTGAGCTTTTCTGCGTTATTGAGCTTGTACTCCGCGTACAGTCCAACCTCGATGGCCTGAGCGAGTTCTACCTCATCTTCCGCGCTGAGCAGTGCGGTCTTGCCGATGCCGTTGAGATAGACGCGGACGAGGTCGGCAGAAGGATTATCGTTGGTTTGGTTGCGGCGAGATCCGCGGTCTACTTCCTGTTCTTCATCAGTAGTGGCACTTGAAGTGCCCTTGGCGGTGGTGGCAGATGTCTTCGTCATAGTGAAGCCTCCTGAATTTGTCGCCGGTTTCACACAGTACAACGGAGTCTTTAGCGATTTAGTTCCCAGTGCAGAGAGAATTAGTAAAAACAGTTGGTCCCCGTGGTACAACTCCACCTTTTCGGGGGAGAGGTACCACGGGGAACGGTTACGAGCTGCGAATAGCTTGGTATGTGGAACTACTATCCGCGCACCTGGACGAGGTAGCGGTAGATAGTCGGTTCAGATACGCCTAGGCGCGTCGCTGCCGCGGCAATTCCGCCTTTAAGAAGGAAGAATCCTGCATCCTCAAGGTCAGAGACCACTTCGAGTCGCTCCTCGCGCTGCATGCGAGGTACTGGCGTGCTCTGGTTAGAAATTGCGGAATTCAACATGGAATCTAGAAGGTTCTCTACGTTGGAACGCAAAGACTCGCTGACTTCTTCCTTCTCTGGCTCCTCTTCCGCAGCCTCGTCTTCTGGAGCCGGGTCTGGTACCGCGACGGGTCGCTGCGGCTGCTCTTCCGTGCCGGGATAGCCGCCGAAGGCCTTCGACTTATCAAATGCGGGATCATCGGCGTTGCCGATAAGTGCGGCGGCAGTATCGCGAATGTGTACCAACTCGGAGACGTCAACATTGATGCACAGCATGCCGCGCATATGGCCAGAGTCGTCTCGGATGAAATAACTAGAAGAGCGGCAAATTTTGCCTTCCGCATTGACGGCGCGGTAGCCGGTCATCATGGGGATTGCTGCGGCATCGCCTTGTTTCATAAACCACAGAGCGAAGTCGGTCACGGGGCCGCCTAGCTGCCGGCCAGAGATGTGGCCGTTGGCGATGGCCATGATGGATTTATCGGGGACGTCGAGATCGTGCAGCACGATTTCGGTGTTGGGGCCCATTGCCTTACCGAGGAATTCGACGAGGGGAATGTACTGCTCGAGGAAATTTTCTTCGGAGGCACTGCCGCTAGGGAAATTCATTAGCTGAAGCATGTCCTTTAATTCCTGTCAGGTTATAGAGAAGATATCACACGGAAGCGAGTAGGCGGAAGGGGGGGAACTAGCGCCAAGAAGGCCGGGTGAACACAAGCGGCTTAGCGCTGTGCTCACCCGGCTCATCGCTTCTCTACAGGGTGGTCTCTATCCACACACCGGAACTGGTGGGTGAACTGCTAGGGCCAGGCCACCTTGTGAGGTCTCCCTGTACTTGGCGTTCATATCCTTACCAGTCTTATACATGGTCCAGATGACTTCGTCCAAAGAAACGCATGGCTTGCTCTCGCGCTCCAGCGCCATGCGGGCGCTGGTGATGGAGTCAACGGCAGCGACAGCGTTGCGCTCAATGCAGGGGACCTGAACCTGTCCAAGGACTGGGTCACAGGTCAGGCCTAGCTTGTGCTCCATGCCAATCTCGGCTGCAATGCAAACCTGCTCTGGGGTAGCGCCCATGAGCTGGGCGAGACCGCCAGCAGCCATGGAGCACGCTACACCAACCTCACCCTGGCAGCCGACCTCAGCGCCAGAGATGGAAGCGTTCATCTTGTACAGGGAAGCAATCTGGTTGCAGGCGAAGATGTAATCAGCAAACATCTCGGTGGTGACGGGCTCAACGAACTTGTCGTAGTAGGCCAGTACCGCCGGGACAACGCCGCAGGCACCGTTCGTGGGAGCGGTAACAACGCGGCCACAGGATGCATTCTCTTCAGAGATAGCCAGTGCGAACATGTTGACCCAGCTGAGGATGTTCAGACCATCGTGCGGTTCGGACTGCTCTAAGCGGCGCCTCAGGGCAGCGGCGCGGCGGGGGACAAGCAGGGAACCTGGAAGCGGACCGTCGGTAGCGGAGCCGCGCTCGATGCCGGTGTACATGACATCGCGGACCTTGCGCAGGTGCTCGTTGACTTCGTCTTCCGAGCGCAGGGCCAACTCGTTGGCCAAGCCAAGCTCCGGGAGGGTCATGTTGTTCTTCTCGCACAGCTCGAGCATCTCTGCGGCGCTAGCGTACGGGAAGGGGATATCAACCTTGGCGTCCGTGCGCTTGGCAAAGTCTTCCTGTTTGACGATGAAACCGCCGCCGACCGAGTAGTAGGTCTTGTGCAGGATGTCTTCCTCGCCGGCGAAGGCGATAAGACACATGCCGTTCTCGTGCATTGGGAGGTACTCATCGTGGAAGTAGAAGCCGCCGTCCTTGGGGAATTCCACCTCGTGGGAGCCGCCCAGCATGAGCTTCTCGCTGCTGCGGACGTTCTTCATGAATTCGGAGATGCCGTCGATATCAACTGTCTCTGGCTCTTCACCGGCGAGGCCGAGGAGGATGGCCTTGTCTGTGGAGTGGCCGATGCCCGTGAGGGAGAGGGAGCCGTAGACATTTGCCTGAACTCGAGTGACCTTGTCAAGGAGGTCCTTTTCCTTGAGTTCGTCCACGAAAGCCTTGCCGGCTTTCATTGGGCCTAGGGTGTGTGAGCTTGAGGGGCCGATGCCAATCTTGAACATATCGAAGATGCTGATGAACATTGTTCTTTCCTTGAATCCTCTGCGATTTTCTCGTCTGCGGCGGTACTTAGAAGGCCTGGACGATGGAGTAGATGATGGTTGCTAGGGCGACGAGGCCCATGAAGAAGACGAAGTAGTTGGAAGCCATGCCCTTGTAGCGCTTCAGCGCTGGGACCTTGTGGATGGCGACCATTGGGATGATGAAGAGCATGATGGCAATCGTCGGGCCACACAGGGTTTCAATCATGCCCAGGATGGATGGGTCAGCCCAGGCGACGAGCCAAGCGGTGACCAGCATGAAGATGAGGGTGATGGTATCGAGCTTGTGAGCGGACTCTGCGTCGTCCTTGCTTGCGTTCTTGCTGCCCTTGATGACGAGGCCTTCGAAGCCTTCGGCTGCGCCGAGGTAGTGGCCGAGGAAGGACTTAGCAACTGCAATCATGGCGATGACTGGGGCAATCCACTGGATAAGTGGGTTATCGAAGTGGTTGGCCAAGTAGGACAGGATGGTGATGTTTTGTGCCTTAGCGTCCGCCATGTCAGCCGGGGAGAGGCTTAGAGCGGTGGAGAAGACGAAGAACATAACCACGACGACCATGAGGATTTCTGCGCGGAGCAAGGTCTTGCGGGACTTGGCCTCAGCGAACTTGCCGTAGGTCTGGCGGCGGTCAACGGCGAAGGAGGAAATCATCGGGGAGTGGTTGAAGGAGAAGACCATAACCGGAACCAGCAGCATCAGGGTAACGCCCATGCTGTGGCCAGAAGCCTCGCGAGCGACGTTGAGGTCGAAGGAATCGAAGAGCGCGGTATTCCACTTCGGGATGAGGTAGAGGGAAAGCAGAACCAAGATGCCGATGAATGGGTATACCAAATAGGACATGACGTGAACTACGACGTCCTTGCCCATGCGGACGATTAGGATGAGGCCGCCTACCAGCAGGAGGGAGGTAAGCCAGCGGTCCGGAGGAGTAATTCCGAGCTGGTGCTCCAGGAAGGAGTTGACCGTGTTGGTGATGGTGACCGAGTAGACCAGCAGGATGGGGTAGACCGACAGGAAGTACAGGATGTTCATGAGCACACCAGCCTTCTTGCCAAAGTGCTCTTCCACGACGTCCGTGAGGTCACCGTCTGGCTTGGAACTGGACAGTACCAAGCGGGTCATTCCGCGGTGAGCCCAGTAGGTCATAGGCAGTGCTAAGACCGTCATGATGATAAGCGGGATGATGCCACCGATGCCGGCGTTAATGGGAAGGAAGAGGACACCAGCGCCGATTGCGGTGCCGAACAGGGAGAGCATCCATACGGTGTCTTCCTTATTCCACTTCGGTGCACCCTTCTGGCCATCGAACGGGGTGTCAATGCCAGGGGCGGGTGCGGATTCCTTGGATGAGGGAGCTGCCTTGGAGGCCTTGAGATCCTCAGGCATCTCAGCCTGGTTTTCTGGGTGCTGGGCCTTGTTGCGCCGCGTGATTGAGTGGGACATTTTCTTTCCTACATCTAGTTGGTCGGCCGAAGCGTTTGGGCTTCTGCAACCATGAGTGAGAAAAATTTTCTCACTCAATTTTGCGTTTGTAGGATTTTGAGAAACTATCTCGCATCCTGCATGTCCAGCCCTTTTGCTTCGCTGTGCCTTCAGTATAGAACAAAATCTTGCAGAATGATAATAAATTATTGCACTGCGAGTAGGGCATTTATCACTCTCTGAGAATTTGCATTCCCTTGCGCTTTATGGCTTGCTTTACACAAAATCCGGAAAAGTGGTTTACGTCACGGAATCGTTTGTAAAAGGTCCTGCTTAACACGATTTTCAGATCTCGTGGGGCGGAAATTGAGGGTGCGGGCTAGGTCTCTACCAAGACGGTGAAAGGTCCTTCACTCACAGAGGAAACGCGCATTTTAGCCCCGAATTGGCCTGTTTCTACTGACACGCCGTGTTCCCTGAGGCTCGCAATAATCGCCGCGATGACCGGTTCGGCCTCGGGTCCTGGAGCGGCATCCGCCCACGAAGGGCGTCGCCCTTTGGCAGTGCGGCCGTACAAAGTAAATTGGCTCACCACAAGCACGGGCGCTCCGGCATCAATGACTGACACTTCGCCATCAAGAATGCGCAGTTCTGCAATCTTGCGTGCCATCTTCTCAGCGCGGGGCTGCCAACCATCCATATCCTCGCGTGAGACCCCAATTAGAGCGAGAAGGCCACCGGTTTCGGGACTAGTAATGGCCCCTACGGTCTCTCCATCGACGGTCACTGTGGCCTCTGATACCCGAGTCAAAACTGCGCGCATGGTTTACTTCTCCTTATATAACGAGTGGGGGACAGTGTGGATCTAGCTGAGGTCCGGCGAATCGGTATCCAAGAGGAGATCAGCTGGGATAAGCAGGCCATGTCGGACCATATCGATCACGGCGGGTAGGGCAGCAGTAGTAAGTTCTGCTTCGTCGAATCCGTGCGCCGCCGCATACAGGCCAATGGTTTCTTCCAGGTTCAAGCCCTGTGGGTTGAGTCCGGCGACAATGGCAGCGATGTGTTCATCTACTTCGTGGCTCCAGCGCGGACCGTCGGTGCGAGTAAGGCGTAGAGCGGCCCGTGTAAATCCCTGGCCCAAATCCCCATCTGGGGTGCTGATATCTTCGCGTGCCAGCCCCGGGCGTACCTGGAAGTGCTTTCCCTGTAGCTCGCCGGGTACTAGGTCGCGCAACCACGCCACACGGGCAAAGTATTCTTCTACTTCAGGTCCAAGTGGGTCGCTAAAGGCCTGCGGCATTTCTTCGGCCAAGATATCGGCAGGTTCATCGTCGCCGATGCGTTGGATAGCGACAAATCCAAAGCCAATGCCATTGACCTCATGTTGCTGGAAATGTTCCAGCCAGGCGCGAGAGCGCTGTTGTCCTTCAGGGGAGCGTACATCCAGGGATTCATCCTCGAGCCAGGTGGACACATAGAGTGCGGGATCGGCTACGTCGCGCTGGATGATCCAGGCAGCAATTCCCTTGTCTGGCAGCCAGGAGGCAACGCGTTGCTGCCAGGTCTCGCCGCTGGTGTGTACCCAAGCTGCCAGAAGGTGAGCCGTGCCGCCAGGGGTTAGGTGATCGGTGGCCCGAGAGACAACCAGCTCGCTGGCACCGTCCAGATTTAACCCGGAATCGCGGTAGACGTGGCCAACTTCGGGAAGGCCAACAACAAAAGGTGGGTTAGCTACGAGGCGGTCAAAGCGGCGGCCGGCTACGGGGGCGAACCACGAACCTTGCAGCAATTCCACTTTCTCGCTATCGCCAGTAGCGGCAATGGTAGCCTCGGCCAACTCCAATGCACGCTCATGCACGTCGGTGGCGGTAATCTTTTCAGCGCAATCGAGCTGCCCCAGCAATTGGACGCCCGAGCCAGTGCCTAGATCTAAGACGCTGCCCACTGGGCTTACTGGCGTGGATTGCAGCAGCGAAAGGCTTGCCGCACCAACGCCAAGCACATGGTCTGGGCCAGGTACGTGGTCGACCAAGGAGGCGTCGACGTCGGAGAAGATGAGACGGTTGGCGCCAACGATGGTGTGGGGGCGGATATCGAGGGCAATGTAGGCCTTGCCATGGGCGTCGGCAAGCGCAACATTGGCATCGAGCAACTGGGTAGCCAAGCGCGCGCCTACCGCCTCGCCCAAAAGCGTGGCCGGTAGGTGTTCATGCAGGAGGAAGAAGCGGATCAAAAGATCCAATTGAGATTCGCTGTGCGCGGCGAGCGCAACTGGTGCGGGTTCGCCGCGGAAGAGGGCCTCGGTAACTTCCGGACCTAGGTGCCCGGCTACGCCATCGGTAGTAAAACCGGCGGCGGTAAAGACGTCGGAAAGCTCTGCGGCCAGCGTGGCTAGCGCGGTGGCATCAAAGTCGGGGCCAAAAGCGGTCGTCATGTAGGCAGGAATCCTTTACTCTTCTTCGTGATCAATGATGTCGTGGTGTGCCTCAATAGGCCGGGCAGTGCCGCCGGATACCTGTGGGGCGTGGGTCTGGCTATAAAGCTGCCGGTTCATGGCTGGCTTGTACACGTTTTTCTCGCGCTTATCCTTCTTTTCTCCCCGGCCGTTGCCAATCACCACGGCTATCCAGGGGAGGGGAAATGTCACGCCCACAATGATGGCGGCTAAAAGCCACCAATGCATATAGAGGAAATAACCGGCGATGAGCAGGGAAGGAACGCGCAAAAACTGAAAGATTCCGTACCGGATTTCGCGGCGCTTGCGGTCCTGGCCAGGCGAGAGCTTGGCATCTGTGATGAGGTAGCGCTCTTTTTTGCCAAACAACCTAGACTCGGCTCCCCTCGTGCGCATCGGCGTTCCCTCGATAAGGGGAGAAGGGCGCAGTGGTTGGCGTGCATGACGTGTACATGTTCTCCAAGGGTAGCCGCCTGACTCGCAAAGTTCGATGCCGATGCGGCAAAATGGAGTGCGTGACTACGACTACGAAGACAATTGAACGGCCAGATATTCGTGAAGACACTTCGACGACGGATAATGACACGCCGAAGTTCTTCCACTACGTCAAAAAGGATCACATCCTCGATTCCGCGGTGAACGGCAAGTACGTCGTTGCGCTGTGCGGCGAAACTTTCCCGGTGACCAAGCAGGCAAAGCCGGGTTCTCCGGTGTGCCCCGATTGTGAGCGTGTGTATAAGGGTCTGCGCCGCAAGTGAGGACTTTTAAAAAGACTAACCTTCGCGCCTGGCAGCAATCCGCCCTCGATAAATTCCTCGCCACTAAGCCGCAGGACTTCATGGCGGTGGCGACCCCGGGCGCCGGAAAGACTACTTTCGCACTGCGCATTGCCACCGAGCTCATGGAAGACCGTACGGTCGAGCGCGTAATCGTGGTGGTGCCTACCGAACACCTCAAGACCCAGTGGTCGAGCGCTGCCGCGCGCGTGGGTCTGGCTCTAGATCCGGCGTTTAGCAATTCCTCCGCCGTTAATCCCTCGATGGACGGCATCGTGGTGACTTATGCGCAGGTGGGTATGCACCCCTTCAAGCACCGCGCGGTGGCCTCGGCTCGGCGCACTTTGGTGATCCTTGACGAGATTCACCATGCAGGCGACGCCAAGAGCTGGGGCGATGGCGTCAAGGAAGCCTACGACGATGTCAATCACCGCCTGGCCTTGACCGGTACGCCTTTCCGCTCCGATGACTCGCCCATTCCATTCGTCCAATACGTGGACGATGGGGAGGGGCACAAGGTATCCCGCTCGGACCATACCTATGGCTATGGCGATGCGCTTGCCGACGGCGTCGTGCGCCCCGTTGTCTTTCTTTCTTACTCTGGCGAAGCCCGCTGGCGCGACTCGGCCGGCGAGGAACATGCAGCCCGTTTGGGCGACATTATGAATGCGGAGCAAACCGCCCGAGCGTGGCGCACCGCCTTGGACCCCAAGGGTGAGTGGATCCCTGCTGTGCTGCAGGCGGCGCATACCCGCCTGATGCAAATGCGGCGCAATATGCCGGATGCCGGCGGCCTTGTGCTGGCTTCGGATACGACGACCGCACGCGCGTATGCCAAGATCCTCAAACAGCTTTCTAATACGCCAGTGTCGGTGATTTTGTCTGATGATCCCGGTTCCTCGGACCGCATTCAGGAGTTTTCTGAGTCCACCGATGAGTGGATGGTGGCAGTCCGCATGGTGTCCGAGGGCGTCGACGTCCCGCGCCTTGCGGTGGGCGTTTATGCTACCTCGGCGTCGACACCTCTCTTTTTCGCCCAGGCCATCGGCCGCTTCGTGCGCTCGCGCATGCCGGGCGAGACGGCATCGGTTTTCCTTCCATCGGTTCCTGTGCTGCTGGGCTTGGCGGAAAATATGGAAAAGTCCCGCGACCACGTCTTGGGTGAAGAAAAGCCCGACAAGGAAGGCTGGGACGACGAACTGCTAGAGCAGGCGAATCAGAAAAAGACCGAACCAGACATGCTGGAGAAGTCTTATGAGTCGCTTGGTGCCGAGGCAGAGTTTTCGGGGCTCCTCTACAACGGTTCTCAGTTCAATACCGGGGATATGACCACCGATGAGGAAGCGGATTTCCTTGGCATTCCCGGGCTACTGGATGCGGACCAAGTAAAAGACTTGCTGCGCAAGAAGCAATCCGAAGAAATGGACCGCCGCGAAGCGGAGGAAAAGGCGCGGCGCGCTGCTGAGGCGGAGGAAGCTCACCGCCGTAAGCTCTACGGCATGGACTATGCGCCGGCCTCGCGGAAGAAGTCTATGGAGTCTGAGTCCAGCGACACCGGAGTCGTCGATGAGCTAGGCCAGCTGCGCAAAGAGCTCAATACGGTCGTATCCATCGCTGCCCAGCGCTCGGGCCGCCCGCACGGTGCGATTCACACCGAGGTCCGTAAGGCCTGCGGTGGACCGCCCACCGCGCTCTGCAACGCCGACCAGCTACGCGAGCGCATCGAGTACCTGCGCAAGTGGTAGGTGACGCTACGTGGTAGGCGGTCATGGTCAAAGTCAAGAGAAAGCAGGGCCGGATTGGGAAAGTACTCCAGTACCTTTCGTGCGGTGCACTTCTAGCGCAGTGCACTCCTAGCGCGGAGTCCACCCAGCCCGGCCTTTTCTGCGCTCTACCAGAAAGCGACCGCCGTACAATGCGCAGCCAGCGTGGGTAACGTAGTTAAAAGCAATAGAACGATTAGCAATAACACGATTATGGCTTTTGGGCTGCACTCAAGGAGGCCAATCGTATGACCACCCCGAACGACCCTCACACCCCGGGCAACGGAAAGAATTCCGACAGTACCGAAGGCGCGGTATACCCGGCCTTTGCCGGTGGCGGTGACGGTTACGGTTATTCCCCGGCCGAAAAGAAAAGCGTGATTGCGGTGTGGGCTCTCATTATCGGCATCATTGCGCTGGTGTCTTTGCTCCTAGTTGTTCCACCGCTGCTGCTAGGACCGATTGGCATCATCGTCTCCATCATCGCATTGCTAAAAGGCAAGAAGCGACCAAAAGAGCTGCGCCGCGCCTGGATGTCCATCGCCGGCTTGATTACCTCAATTATCGCTTTAATCTTGTCCGTTGCTTTCTTAATTTACTTGTATACGCACATTGGTTGGACGATGACGCCTGACCCTGAAATGTGCACGACCATCGATGACCCAGCGCAAAAGCAAGCCTGCATGGAAGATTCCTTGAACGGTTCTACTCAAAACTAGGCGTTTCCCAAACGCCGAATATCGCATCCTCCCACCCATGGCACCATCCATGTGGAGGTGCGCAAGGCTTGCCGCGGCCCGACCGCCCACAAACTCGGCCACTCGGTAGTTGCCAGTTATTTCACAGGTTCTGTAAGTAACGTGGCCGAAAGCGATTACAAATGCGTAAGTTATTAGAATCACATATTCGATAAAGAGCACCCAATTAGGGCTGCCCCAAGGAGGCCAACCACATGACCACCCCGAACAACCCAGAGAACCCGGACAACGCGAAGAACCCATTTAGCAGCGACAGCACCGGCAAGCTGCCCTCCTACGGTGAGGCAACCTCCAAGGCCAACGAGGAGCACACCCACGACGCAAACAACTACGGCGTAGACAACACCGCTCACGACCACGCCTCCCACGATGCTTACGGTACGGACGCAACCGCCGCTGGCGCCAGCTACCCGGCCTACGCTGGTGCCGGCAGCCAGCCGGCAAAGAAGAACGCAGTTGCTATCTGGGCACTGGTCATCGGCATTATCGCGCTGCTGTCCCTGCTGCTGATCGTTCCGCCGCTGCTGCTCGGCCCAATCGGCATTATCGTTTCCATCATCGCCCTAGTCGTTGGCCGCAAGCGCCCGAAGGAGCTGCGCCGCACCTGGATGTCCGTCGTCGGCCTGGTTACCTCTATCTTGGCCTTGGCCGGCACCATCGCCATCATGGCCTTCGGCGTGAAGATTCTCGGTGACACTGGCGCCGACAAGTGCCTGAACATGCAGGACCCTGCCCAGCAGCAGGCCTGCATGGAGGACACCCTGGGCACCGCATCATAGCAGTAAGGGAAATACCCACACACTGCATTTAGCAGCCCCCACGAGCCCCGACCACATACGTGGTTGGAAGGCATGTGGGGGTCTTTATGTCTCGTGGAAGTCGTGGGGTTGCCCGCAAATCGTGGACACGTAGTGGAGCTACCTAGTGGTTAGGCAGCTATTTCTTTTCTGCTGGTGGTTAGACCAATGTGGTTCTCGAAGTCGACGGGGCTTACCATACCGAGTGCGGAGTGTCGGCGCCGGCGGTTGTAGACGACTTCAATCCAGTAGGCAACGGCCTTGCGTGCGGCATCACGGGTCGCCCAGCGCTTACGGTCGTAGAACTCGGTTTTAAGCGTTGACCAGAATGACTCGGCCATCGCGTTATCGAAGCACACACCGGTACGCCCTACGGACTGAGCAATGCCCAGGTTGCGGCAAACTTCCCAGAGCTTCTCGCTGGTAAATTGGAGCGTGTCAAGTTGTTTGTGTGTGGGGCTGGGTTTATAGGTATTTGTCGAAGCGGTCGGGGTAGGCCACGGCCATTTGGTTGATGGCTTGTTTCCAGCCGGATACTCGGGCTCCTTCCATGAGTCTGCCGGCTGTTCTTGAGACTCGTTTACCTTGCTTTGCTCTCTTGGCGGCTCGCTTGTC